>NJEF01000019.1 GCA_002255065.1 Desulfurococcales archaeon ex4484_204
CTCCATAACGACCTACCTAGCCATGATTATCTTGGAGGCGGCCTCGACCTCCTCAGGCTTCCTAGTTAGGTAGCTAACCAGGAGGACTATGAGGAGGTTCACAATGAAGCCAATAACGCCTGCGTGGATCCCGTAGATCTTCACGTGACCGCTCAGGGCTAGGCCTACAGCTATTATGAAGCCTATAACGCTCCCGGCCCACGCACCCTTAGCGTTAACCCACGGTATGTAGAGCCCTAGGAGGAGCGGGGGCACCGCCTGCATACCTACCTCGAACTTAAGCTCGACCCACCTCCATAGGGTGAACTTAGGCGTCATAACTATTACGTAGCCCAGTATAGCGAGCAACACCATGATGACCCTGCTAACGTTAATGATCCTCCTCTCAGACGCTGCTGGGTTTATGAACTTAGCGTAGATATCCTTAGACAGGACCATCCCGAGAGCGAATATGACCGCCGCCGCGGTCGATAGGGTAGCTGATATAACGGATACGTAGGTAAGCTCCCCGAGGACGTAGCCAACAGCAGACCTCCTAGCAGCCTCGTTAACTAGGAGGGGAACTATCCTCTCAGACTCCATCTTAGACAGGCCCGGGAATACAGCTAGCCCTATCAACCCCATGATAACGAATATCGTTGGGACGACCGTGTATATAGCTGGAGTGAATATGTACTGCCTCCTCAACGTCTTGAAGTCCTTAGCGGCCACGACGAACATCCATATCTGGTAGTAGCACAGGACGCCGAACATAACGAGCACGATCGTGCTAGCCCAGCCGTAAGCGAAGGTGGGGCTCTGGGGGGCTAGCTTAGCAGCTAGCTTAGCGTTGTTAGCTAGGCTAGCTAGGGCGTTAGCCCCCCCGAGAATCGGTATTATGCCGAACAGCACGCCAAGCATCGCGGCTATCATGACGGTGCCCATAATGAAGTTAGCTAGGGCGGTCCCCCTAAACCCTCCTAGAAGCATTACGAAGAGGACTACGGCCATGAATATTGCGGCGGATACAGCGTACGGTATGTAGCCAGCCGATGTAACCTCACCTATGTAGCCCATAGCTATGGACTGCTCGAAGAACTGGACGAACGTGCCCCAGAACATGAGGGCTATTAGGAACAGCATGAGAGACCTGGAGCCGAACCTATCCTTAAAGAAGTCCCCAGGGGTTACGTACCCCCTCCTAAGAGCTATCGGGATGAGCTTAGCTCCCAGGATCATGAGGCCTACCAGGATCGAGACGTAGAACGCAGGGGCCACCAGGAAGTACAGGCCGGCCCTATAGGCCTTAGCGCTGTAGCCAACGAATGTGTTGCCGCTGGCAATGGTTGCGAACAGCCCTATGCCTAGGACTACGTAGCCAAGCAGCTTACTGGCCATGAAGAAGTCCTTTACGGTAACACCTATCCTCCTCCTATAGGAGTAGTACCCTATGTACATGATCACTATTAAGTAGATAGCGATCACTATGGGGAGGTCCACACCCCAAACAGCTGCTGCCTCAGCCACCGCTCCTCACCATCTCCTCAACCTTACCCGACAGGGCGTATATGATGTAGCCGAGGATCAGTATGATGATAACCGTCGCTAGCGCCCACGCAGGAATACCTGCAACGAGGGGGTAGACGCTCCTAGGGATGTACCAGGGGGTTGCTAGAACTGTGTACACGATGGCTAGAATGGCCATGAACTTGCCTAGTGTGAGGCCCATGCAACCACCTTCCTAAACTATCCTCCTAACCCCCGCCTTACCGTACATCATCTCCAGCACCTTCTCCGGCAGGTACCTGTCCTCCATAGCCCTGAACTTATCGACGTTAACCACCTTAGCGAACTCAGGGAAGGTTATCAACCTATCTAGGTAGGTCTCGGCAGAGCCCTTCTCCTTAAGGATCGTTAGGGTGTCTAGCATCGCCTTAGCAGCTGCGTAGAGGGTAGTTAGCGGGAATATCACTATCTTAAACCCTAACTTCTCGGCCTCCTGAACGGACACCAGAGGCGTCCTACCGCCCTCAATCAGGTTAAGCATCAAGGGCGCCTTAACCTCCTTAACAGCCCTCTTCATCTGGTCCACGTCCTCGTAGGCCTCAATGAATATGAAGTCGGCGCCTGCCCTCCTGTAGGCCTCAGCCCTCTCAATAGCTTCATCGATCCCGGAGACCGCTATGGCGTCCGTCCTAGCACCGATGATGAAGTCCGGGTCCTCCTCCCTCTTAGCGTCGACGGCTGCCATGACCTTACCGACCATCTCCTCCTTATCGATTATAAGCTTACCGAACATGTGCCCGCACCTCTTAGGCCACACCTGGTCCTCGATGAAGAGGCCGGCAGCACCGGCCCATATGTACTCCTTAATAGTCCTGTAGACGTTGATGGCGTTCCCGTAGCCCGTGTCTGCATCACCTATAACCGGGATGTTAACAGCCCTAGCAATAGACCTAACCCTATCGACCATCTCCTTAAAGCTAACAAGCCCTATGTCGGGCATCCCTAGGAGGGACGCTGCGGTGCCGTAGCCCGTGTGCTGTAAGGCCTTAAAACCGACCATCTCAGCTATCTTAGCGCTTAAAGCGTCGTAGGCGCCCGGCATAACGATGACCCCCGGCTCGCTGAGCATCCTCCTAAAAACCGAGGACTTCTTCATTAGGTCACCTCACGATGGCTTCCGTAAGGGGACCTATATTAACAGAACCTAACTTGTTTGGGCTACACCTTAAACCATACCTTTATAACTTACCCCGTAGTAATTAATTGAGAGAATGGTTAGGGGTAGGAGGAAGTACTACGTTAGGGTTCTTAAGGTCAGGCACTACGGCGACTACCTAACAGACCTAACCAACAGCGTCCGTAGGGACGTAGTCATAAGCTACCTAAGCCTAATAAACGGCCATAGCCACATGACCCTCCAGCTATTCCCCTCAAGCAGTAGGGCGATAGGTGAGGCAGTAGAGCTAGCCCACAGCTACAAGGACGTTAAGTCCACTAAGGTCTTAAGGGGCCCCGGCCTACAGCCCTTTGTCTTCATGGTTAAGAGGAACTACGGCGTTCTAAGGGCCCTATCCGACACCAGGTCCCTTAAGGTGGGCCCGGTAATAGTTAGCAGGGGGGTTAAGTACTTCTACGTACTAGTACCCAAGGGTGTTGAGGGTAGGTTAGTAGAGCTTGTTAGGGCATACTCACCAGTAGATGCCGAGGTATCCATATCGAGGCCCTCCAACGTCAGGCTCGTTGAGCTACCCCTAATTAGGAGCACCCCGGCGAGGCCCTACCCAGAGCTAACGGAGTGCGAGCTGAGGGTGTTGAGGGAGGCGTACAGGGCAGGGTACTTCAGGTGGCCCAGGGCCGTGGACCTGGAGAAGCTTGCGAGGAGGCTGGGTCTATCGAAGGCAACCGTCCTGGAACACATCAGGAAGGCGGAGAGGAAGATACTGAAGCACTACCTAAGCTACTACGGGTGCTAACAGATTTTACCCCGGACACCCTAAACAAACGGTACGGGCTGTGGAGGGAGCTTCTAGGGTTAAGCTCTCGGAGGACGTTAGGAGCGGGAGGGTTATATTCGTATCCCACTGCATCCTAAACCAGAACTCCAAGGTCTACGGGATAGCCTACAGGCCAGCAGCCATTACCGAGGTAGTTAACTGCATCCTCAAGAACAACATAGGGATCGTTCAGATGCCGTGCCCAGAGTCCACGTACTGGGGTTTAAGGAGGTGGGCAATGCTTAAGGAGCAATACGACGTACCCAGGTTTAGGGAGTACTGCAGGGAGCTAGCGAGGGAGGTAGCTAACCAGGTGGTTGAGTACTTAAGGAGCGGGTACGTCGTAGCAGCTATAATCGGGTGCGACGGGAGCCCCGTATGCGGGGTTAACTGGACCAACACATACGTTAGCGGGCAGTGGGGAGGCTTCATAACTAAGGAAACCTTCAGGAACCCACCTAAGCAGAAGCTAGTTAAGGGCATGGGGGTCTTCATGGAGGAGCTTAGCAGGGAGTTGAGGAACAGGGGGGTTGAGGTACCCATCATAGGGTACCCGGAGATGAAGGAGTTAGGGGGGATCGACGAGTTCATGAAGGTGTTGGAGAGGGTGGTTAAGGAGGCCTTAAGGAGGGAGCCCAGGGCGTCCCCTACGAACCACCAGCGCTCAGGCTAGCTGGGTGGTTTAAACGCTCGAGTTAGGGGATGTTAGGGTTGAGTTAGTGTGGTTCGACTCCCTAGGAGCTAAGTCCTCATCAACCCTAATCACGACGCCCTACGTTAACGTGCTGATAGATCCGGGGGTAGCTATAATGCACCCAACGTTCCCGGCTAGCTGGGAGGATAAGGTTAGGTGGGCTGAGGAGGGCTTTAAGAGGGTCCTCAACGCATCGAGGAGGGCCGATGTAGTAGTTATAACGCACTACCACTACGACCACTACACAGACTTCGAGAGGGGGATCTATGAGGGGAAGGAAGTCATTGTTAAGGACCCCAACCAGTACATTAACGAGTCCCAGAGGGGTAGAGCCCTGAACTTCCTGGAATCCATGGTTAGGGAGCTCGGGGGTGAAGGGCTCGAAGAGTTCATGACCAGCCCCCTGCACAGGGCGTACGGAAACCCCCTAAGCGGGCTAGTAGAGGCTACCAGCAGGGACTTCGGAGACTACAGCAGCAGGAGGGCGGAGCTACTGGGTAAGGGGCTTAAGTGGTTTAGGAAGCTTAGCAGTAAGTGGGCTAGCTGGAGGTGGGTTAAGGACTTTAAGCTACCGCTAGTCAGCCTAGCCATAGGTGATGGGAGGTCCTTTAAGTTCGGGGGCCTGGAGCTCAGCTTAAGCACCCCCAGGTTCCACGGAGTGGAGTTCTCAAGGGTTGGTTGGGTGGTCTCGGTAGGGATTAGGTGCTGCGGCTTTAAGGTGCTGTACACGTCGGACCTCAACGGCCCCATAATAGAGGACTACGCAACCAGCGTACTGAGGTTCGAGCCGGACCTACTAATACTTGACGGCCCCCCAACCTACCTACTAGGGTACACGCTGAACAGGATCAACCTGGGGAGGGCCGTAGATAACGGTGTAAGGATAGTTAACGGGCTGGGGGAGGGGACCATCGTGGTCTACGACCACCACTTAGCCAGGGAGCCCAGGTTTAGGGAGAGGACCTCGAGGGTGTGGGAGACCTCGAGGGTTAGGGTGGGCACAGCCGCCGAGTTCATGGGGAGGAAGCCCGTAGTTGTTGAGGTAGCTAGGAAGTAAGTTAGAGGGGCTAGGGTATCATTACCTTTATTACTCACCCTAAGTAATTTACCTGGTTGCTTAAACTTGGGTCCAGTACTGCTGGTTGTTGACTATTCAAGCAGGAAGTTCAGGTCAGTTAACGAGCTGAGGTCATGGAGCCGTAGGGGAAGCGTCCTTGAGTACCTAGGCGAGAGAATGGGGGAAGAGCTCCTTAGCAGAAGGAGGAGGGTCGCTGAGTCCATCCCCGATAGGAGGGGCTACCTACACAGCAGCGTTCCAGGGCCCGACCTAGGGTTCGATACCCAGTCCAGAGCTGTTACCTACCTACCCGCCTACATGAGGTACAGGGAGGGTAGGATGTATAGGGGGCTCCCATGGCCAGTAATAGCTGGGTGCAGGGACCTGGACGTAGTGTTCGTGTCCCCCCTATACGGCATCGCGCGCCACCTAGAGCTGATAAGGTGCTACGACATAGCGCTCCCAACAGCTAGGAGGGCCTTCGGGCCCGGGGACGTCTGGGGGGACTTCATAGTTAAGGCCGTTGCCAGCTACGCCGTAAGTAGGGGCGCTGATGTAGTCTACGACCTAGCTTCCGAGAAGCTGAGGAGGGCGTTCCTAGCGGGGCTGAGGAGGACGGTTATGGGGAGGGGTGTTAAGTACGTCAGGGAGAGGCTTGGGAGCTCGTTTAGCGAGGTCTCCGTGAACATACGTTCTAAAATAGCTTACCTAGCTAGGAGGTACTGTAGTGCATAAAGCTTTTATGCCTCCCAGTACCTCCACCTCAATGAGGTTAAAAATTGTAGGTTCTACGTCACTGACACCTCCAGCAGAGAGGTAATTCTCGAGGAGAGGGCCAGCGTAGTTCTAACGGTGATGATGGTCCTCAGGGTCGTAGCAACGGTAGCCTTAGCTGTCGCTACGATGTACCTGCTCGCTACGGAGCCCGTTCTAAGCATTGCTGGGTTCGTAGCCCTAACAGCGTCCCCAATCTACACCGTGGTCTTTAACCACCTACATAAGAAGGGGGTATGAACGTCAGTAAGGCCCCGTTCAAGGCCGTAGACGGTAGGGTGGTGACGGTCGTTAAGAAGAGCTCCATATGGATAACCTTAGGAGTCGCTGCATACGTGGTGGTCGCACTCCTAGGAATCGCTGCAATAGCGGTAGGGCTGTACCTAGGGGGTGAGCTCGCTGCAGGGTTAGCAGGACTGGGAATCACCATCCTAGTGGTTGCCCTAATAGCTGTTGCAGCACTGAACTTCCTGAGAACTAAGATAGACTTCGAGGGCGTTGGCGTAGGGATTAAGACATCTAAGGGTGGTTGTGTACAAGAGGAGCTTCTGGATAGCCCTAGCAATGGTTATCTCGGTAATAATAGCCATAATGTACTTCGCCTACGCCGCCATACAGCTATACACAGCGTTCGTAGGGGGCGTCAGCGCTATACCTACCAGCATCGTAGCCTGCAGAGCAGCTGAGGTAGCCAGGTACGGGAATACCTTAGAGGGATCCAACAGCTGGGCACGTCCCTAGGCTACCTAAGCCCCATAGCTAACCTCATCGCCGGGCTCCTAAAGCTGATTAACGCGGCCATCCTCAACTTCCTTAGGGTTAGAGGGCACGTAAAACCTTCAAGCTAGCTATTTTAAGTTAAATTCCTAGGGCGTTTAAAACCCTTACCGAGCAGCTCAGCTATGCAGGTTATGGGCATGTACCTAACCCTGCACCCAGGTATCTCTAGGAGCTCCTTATGGAGCTTAACTATCTTTGAGGAGGGCCCCTCAACTATCAGAGTTTCAAGGCAGAGCCCCCCCACGTGGGTGTGGGTGTAGCTCCTAACAACGTCCCTGTTGTTCTCAATGGCTTTAAAGAGCCTGCCCCGCTCAACCCTACCCGATATCATCATGACTCCCCCGCACCTATGGGGGACTAGGTAGTGTAGGTGGTCATCTATGAACACCCTTATAGCGTCCTCAACGAGGCTCGACCTATCCGCGTTCAGCACCTCAGCTAGCCTGTCAAGGGCCTCAGCAACGCCCTCGGAGACCGATACACCGAACCTCCTCTTCCTACCCATACCACCACCTCCTAATAGCTAGGACGGCTATGTATGTAAACAGTAGGATCAACCCGGTTACCCCGGCGGGGGCTAGGTCTAGGGCCACCGATAGGTAGAGCCCTACGAGGCTAGCGAGGAGGCTAACGTACACGCTCGTAGCCATAGCACCCCTAGCGCTCCTAGACCACGTAGTAGCTATAGCTGATGGAAGGAGGACGAGCACGTGCTCTAGGACGAAGCCCACCACCCTGATGAGGGCGACCGTAGTTACTGCTAGGAGGGTAAATACGAGGGCGTCGTAAGCCCCGGTGTTAACGCCAGCTAACCTAACGTAGTCCCTATCGATACCTAGACACACCTGCTCTCTACGGGTTACGTAGATAAATAGGGCTGTCGCTAGGGCAACGCCTAGAGCGTAGGCGGCGTCCCACCAGCTAGCTAGGAGGGGGTCCCCAACGATAACGGCCCACACGTTAGCCTCCATCGGGTACCTAGTTAGGACGTAGTAGATAGCTATTACGCTCCCTGAGGTTGTGAACGCTATGAACGCGCTGGTAGCTACGTCAGGCTCTATCCCCTTATGGATCATGTACCCGACAACGTAGATAGAGAGGGTGCCTATAAGGACAGCCCATAGGTACTCACCACCAACCCCTACAAGCCTTGCAACAGGTATTGAGAGGACGGCAGCGAAGAGTGCTGAGTGGGGTGATGCACTAGCTAGGAAGTAAAGCCTCCTAGCAGCTACCACAGGACTGAGGAACCCGTACGCAATAGCTGCTGAAGCCATTACAGCAACCCAGCGTAGCTCCGTAGTAACCCCTACGTACGCAGCTACCACGGCTAGTACAGCTAGCGCTGCAAGCAGCTGAGGCCTCACCTAGACCGCCTCCTAAGCCACGCTAGGACAGCTACCACAGCAACTACAGCAGTAACAGCAGCTCCAGCCCCCCATAACGGCCACGCACTAGCCGTTGGTGCCTTAGAAGTAGGTACCTCTAACTCCCCAGCAATAGATAGCGCCTGGGTTAGGACATCCCTTAACTTATCGATCATGCTGCCCTCCTGGAAGGGCTGGGGTACGTAGATCACTGGAATACCTGCCTCCCCAGCAATACCTTTAAGCATCTCAGACGCCTTAGACCTCGGCGGCTTAGCTACTACAGCCAGCCTAACCTCGCCACTCCTGACAGCCTCCCTAATCCTGGATACATCGCTAGGCGATGCAGGGACTCCGCGCTCCTTAATGACTAAGTATTTAACGTCTACCCCTAGCCACGTAACTGCATATTGAGCTAGGGGTGTATCGGCTGCCGCTACAACACCTAGCCTCGGCGCCCTACCAACGAGCTCTCTTACCTCGCTAGCAACCCTGGCAGCAGCATCCCTGTAGTGCTTAGAGCACTCAGGCCTAAGGGTTGATAGGGTGTTAGCTAGGTAAGTTATGAACTCCACGTAGTTAACGGGGTCGTATATAGGCATGTGGTAGTTAGGAGTTCCTAACACCGGGTTGGAGAGGATCTTAACACCAGGGATCTCCGGGATCTCTACTAGCAACGCCCTAAGCTCCCCCCTCCTAATGAGATCCTTAACTACTACCTCAAAGGGCGCGTGGGCTGTAGACACTACTAGGTCAGCCCTCCTCAACTTCTCGACATCGGGCTCTACATCGTACACCAGGTTAGAGAAGGTAACCACTACGTAGCACCCATTGCCCGCGTGGGTGGGCGTCAGGGTTAGTAGCACCAGCAGAGCGGCTAGAGCTACCGCCCTCACTTCATCACCAAACCTATTGTGCACAAACATTAATAAGATTCACGAGAAATGTGCATGGGGGAGGATGTGAGGAAGTCCACGGTAAGCATTGAGGAGCTAACGATTAGCTACGGCTCAGACCTAGCTGTTGAGGACGTCACCCTGAGGTTTGAAGGCCCCGGTTTAGTGCTGATCCTGGGGCCTAACGGTGCGGGTAAGACGACCCTGCTTAAGGCCATCCTAGGCCTCCTAAGCCCCGTTAAGGGGAGGGTGCTTGTAAACGGCGTGGATGTCTCCGGAAGGCCTGATAAGGCTGGGCGCTATGTAGGGTACGTACCTCAGCTATTCCTTGCAGGGAGCCGCTACCCGGTAACCCCCTGGGAGCTCGTTGAGTCCTCCCTCCTCCTCTATAGGAGGAGGTGGCCAAGGGTTTTTGCAGGGGTTAGGGATAGGGAGAGCGTTGCCAGCACCCTCAAGCTGGTAGGGCTTCACAAGGACTCATGGTTTAAGAGCTTGTGGAGCCTCTCAGGGGGGCAGAGGCAGAGGGTTCTAATAGCTAGGGCCCTAGTCCATAACCCACCGATCCTGGTGCTAGACGAGCCCCTATCAGCTGTAGACCCTGCTGGTAAGGTGAGCTTAGCTAGGTTCATAAGCAAGCTATCCAGTGCTAAGCTCGTTATAGTCACGAGCCACGACCCAACCCTATTCCTACCATACACGAAAACAGTCGTTCTCCTTAATAAGAGGGTGTACGGGGCCGGGAGGCCTGAGGAGGTCCTAACCCTAGAGAACGCCAGGTTGGTGTACGGGGATGCTGCAGTACTAGTTAGGGAGTACGTTCACATAAGCAACGGCCACATACACACCTAGGTAGAGGCTAAGGGCTCAGCGCTCACTGCTTAGCGAAGCCCTTAAGACCCTCTAACCTCCTCCCAACGTTGTGAAGCGCCTTAACAGCCCTATCTACGTCCACACACAGCTCACTACCCCTTAAAGCCCTTAACCCCTCAACATAAACTCTGATACTGCCTAGAAGCCTAAACACCACCCCCAGGTCTAGGTAGGTAAACGATGCCTTCCCCAACCCCTTAACGCCTAGGTCCCTGTACATGTCTATCGGCATAGGTTTAGGTAGGGGCATGGAGCACTCCTTACTAGCCCTAAGGAGTAGGTTAGGAGGTGTTTTAAGGCTCCTCACCACGTAGCCCGGCACCTTACCCTTACACCCCCCAGGCACGGTGGCCCATAGGTTGAGGTGGGGGGGGCTCACCACAATATCTACGTTGCAGTACATGCCGACAACGTGCCACACCCTCAGCCTATCCTGCGATACGAAGAACACTAACCCACCGCTAACGAGCCTCCTAGGCCTTAACGCGTGGAGCGGTGGTGCGTACCCGTAGTAATACCTATCGCTGAAGCCCTCGAAGAAGTTCCACCACTCACGCCCGAAGCAGTAATCCCTAACGAAGCTGTACCTAGCTGGGGGCCTACCACTTAAACACTCACTAAAGCTCCCCTGGTCCCACCCCCTATAGCAGTTACGGGACCAGGCTACCTTCCACGCTAGAGCGGGCTCCGGCAACTCCAGCCTACATATAAGTACCGCTAAACAAATAAACATCATCTAACTTAGGGAGGTTTGAAGAAAAGTTATCTTGTAGTTAGGCTTATCTGGGCTACCTCCCCTAAATCCTTATCGCTAACCACCTTAATCGCTACGTGGGATACCGCGTACATGTAGTCACCTATGTACAGCTCCCTAACACCTCCCGGAAGCGGTACCACACCCTTAAGCCTTAAGAACCCGTCGCCATCCTCAACAACCGCTACGCCGTCAACAGCCCTACCACAAGCTACCGGGAACGCTATGTAGCCCTTCTCAGGGTTTATTAGGAACGCCTTATGGTCCCTAAAGAGGGGTGAGCAGTGGTAGTCCTTAAGCACCACCTTAGAGACCTCAGTGATGTTGCTGGGATCCGAGATATCGAATAGGGACACCTTAACACATCCCCTAAAACCGCTGCCGCCGCTGTACCCAACACCTATCAAGTACTTATCCCCGTAGGGGTGTAGGTACTCCGAGTAGCCAGGTATCTTGAGGAACCCGATGACCTTCGGCTCCCTAGGGTTGCTGAGATCTATACCGAATAAGGGGTCGATGCTCCTATACGTAACCAGGTACATTAGATCCCCTAGGTACCTAGCTGCGTAAACCCTCTCACCAGGTGCTAAACCTTCAAGCCTACCAACCACTGTTAAATTCATGTCCAGGATGTACACGTTATTAAACCTCTTAGCCCTAACCCATCCTGAGCCCTCAACGACGTAGTTCCTGGACGTAGTAGCGACCCTGAAGTAGCCGCCGTACTCATCCATTGAGAACTGGTCTAGAACCATGCCGGGAACCGCCCCCTTAGCCTCAGCGGTCACGTTAAGCCCCCTAAGCGAGAACCTGTAGATCACCGTCTCGTCAAGGCTTAAACCCCTAATGACGTCGTTAACGGTCTTGGTGTACTCCCTCAACACCTTCAACCTCTCCTCCCTACTAAGCCTGTTGAACCAGTCAGCCACTATGTCAGCGGCCCTCCTAACCTTAATGCTCCACGGCGCTGAGGAGTTTAGAACTCCCTCAACCCTAGCGCTAACATCACCTGGTAGCTTAGGTAGTAGAGCCTTAACAACCTCGGTAAACACGTCCCTAAACTCGGCCCACCTAGGGCTCAGGATGTACATGTTTGAAGTACTTACGTAAACCCACGCAGAGCTGCCGACCATGAACACGTTATCTAGGTACTTAAGGTCTCTAACGTTGATAGCTAGCACCGTCGTGAACGTGTACCTAACGTCGGGCCCTAGGAAAGCTATCCTGCTGGGACTCACCGGGGCCCCGTTTATAGTTGGTAGCGGTACGTAGTCCTTAACGAGCTTAATGGGCATGCTAGCTATTACGTAGACGCAGTCACCGATCATTCTAGACGTTACGTACTGCCCGCTAACGCTTACGTTAAGGACGAGCTTAGGGCTACCTACACTGCTGACATCGTACACGTAGACTGTGGTGTTGTAGGAGGGAGGCCCCCAGGGGGTCACTGGCAGGGGTATCCGCACTGTCGTAGTGCTTGGGGGAGTAGTTGCTGTCGTGGTCGTAGTGCCCGGGGCAGTCACCGTCCTGGTGATAGTTACGGTCTTAATTACCGTGACCTCCCCAGCGGTGGTTTCAGCGATTGCTAGGGGCATTATGGGTAGGGGCATCACTATAACTACTAACCTATTCCCAGCTATGAATAGCCCCCTAACACTACCGTTAAACTTGATCCTGCACTCAACACCTAGGCTGCTGGGGGGGTACGCCTTAACTACGACGACCTCGTTGCCTCTAGCTACGTAGATGTACTTGCCGTCGGTCTTAACTATGTCGGCCTCATCGACGCCAGCTACCTGAACGTTAGTTTTCGAGAACGCTGGCGCTCTACCGACCCCGTACTCTGCAGCAACACCCTCTACTGACTGCTTACTGCTGAGGATTAAGGGGATTGCTACCGTCTTAGGTGAGGGCACCGTCGCTGTTGGGGTTACGGTAACGATGGGGGTGACGAACCCCAGCGTTGTTAATGTGTCGGCCGCTAAGCTAAACCTGCTACTACTTAACGACTCCTTAACCACGTTAACGAGCTCCTCATAGGACCTAAAAGTTCTAGCAAAGCCCTGCACTACAGGCTGCGTAGCTGGGGGAGGGCTTGATGTCCGGGCTGGTGGCCGAGAGCTACTCGTTGATACCCCGGCGGGGTGCTGGGGTGTTGAGGTGTTAGTAGGGGTGCTGAGCCGCGGGGTCGACGTCTGGCTGGTTTGAACGCTAGGCCTCCACACACCCGCTACGAGGGTGCCTAAAGCACCCGCTAGGACTATGGCTACTAAGGCAACCACTAAGGCGTACCTACTAGTCCAGGTCAACACGCTCCACCATAACTACTTAAGTCTCTAAAGCTTTAACACTAATGAGTGGAACCAGTTGTTCGACACACTAGAATTAGTGTGAGAGGGTTAAGGGCCTTTTAACCCCTACATCTAGTAATACATTAAACACGAGCTCCCGCTCCTACCTACAAACCCTTGTACTCTTTAAGGAAGTCCTAGCGGTTGGTGGCTACTTATTAACTAGGAAGGGCTTATGTACCCCTACCCCAATATACTAGTTGGGTACCAGTCCTGCTCACTGCGGTACCCACGGAGCACACCCAAAGCCTGGGCCTCGAGGTCCCCAAGGGTATTAGCCCTTGGCCCTCAAGCTCGGGCTGAGGGCGTGCCCCGTGACTCCGCACGAGCAGGGGTAACACCCACTTCTCATAGAGGTATTACCCCTTAATTACTCAAGTAATTAACAGCCCGCAGTGTTAAAGCGTGCAGTACTTAAGACTCATTAACCCCTGACTACCAGGGCTAGAATGGCTAGCGCTGACCTCCTGGGCAGTGAGGAACGCCTTGTAAATACTATAGCTAACCTATTCCTACTAGCTGGGCTCCCAGTAATGAAGCACGTTAGCGTTGACGGCTTTGAAATAGATATCCTAGCCATAGAGCCCGGAAGCCCTAGGGACTCCGTGGTCATCGTTGAGGTTAAGAAGAGGCCTAAGCCAAAGCTTCTTAAGCAGGTGTTTAAGAGGCTGGAGTACGCTGACTACGTCTACGTCGGGGTCCCCTACACATGGTACGCCTGGGCCTACAACAAGCTTCCAAGAAGTGTCGGGGTTATAGTGGTTATCGATAATGAAGCGGTCATTCTAAGGAGCGCTACGTGGGTGGGTAATGGGGGCAGGCTATTGAGGAAGATCGGGAGTGCTAATCAGTTGCCTATGCAGGAGGCCCCTTAAGAACCCCTCTAAGTAAACATCATTCTCAGCATGTTAGTATATGGAGGGCTATGCCTAACCCTAGCCGGCCTCGCGATCCTGGCAACACCGTCCCTGCTAAACGATACTATGCCGTACTGACTAGGTATCATAGCTAGGGCGTACCAGACGTCTTCCTTGGGAATAGCTAGGTACGTCTCATGGGATAGGAGCCTCCTGAAGTCGAGCTGTAGGACGGCCCTATCAATGTTCCAGGGCCCTAACCTCCTCTTAACCTCGGCTACGACTATGGACTCGTCCCTAATACCGACGAGGTCCAGGTCTGTTCCAGGAACCCTAACCCCTACGATGAAAGCCTCAAGGGCTAGGGTCCTAGCTACGTAACCAGCTATGATTACCTGCCTAGGGAGCTTCCTAACGAGCTCCCTAGACCTCCTCATGTCAGCCCTACCCACTTTATGCTTCCTTAAACCCACAACGCTTACCAGCAGTATAGGGTTTAGATGCTTATTAGCTAATTAGGTCAGGCCTGCCTAACCCCTGAGCGGGTGTGAGCCCTCTTCAGACACCTTAACAGGGGTAGTTACGATTACGTAAGGGCTTCCAGGCTGGGGGTGGAAGCGCTAAAGGGCTTAGGAGGGGTGTTAGACTTAATGGGTCGCCCCAACTCTAAGCTCGGGTCCTGAAGGTTAAGGTTATTAGTGCGTTAGTGGGTGTCTTTGGGAAATGACGTGGTGTACGCTATCATTGCAGGCTTTGCGGTGCTTTCACTAATGCTAGCGTTAAGGCTACCTATATGGGCCGCGCTAATAGCTTCATCAACAGCAATAGGGCTTATTCATGGAGGGCCTAAGGAGCTGCTCTCGGTGGCCGTGAATACCTTAACGAGCGCTACCACAGTTAGCCTAATTATCGTGACGGCGCTCATAGCGCTCTTCGTCGGTGTGTATTGTGAGAGCGGACTAGTTAAGGATCTTGGGGACGGGCTGGTCAGCTTGCTGAGGAAGCCCTCACTAGTTATCACAACTGTCCCTGCAGTCCTCGGGCTGCTCCCAATAGCTGGAGGGGCGCTAATGTCCGCACCTGTAGTGGACTCGCTGGGTAGCTCGTTAGGACTTAGCAAGGCTAGGAAGCTCTTCATAAATGTGTGGTTTAGACACATAATATTCCTAGTATACCCAATAAGCAGCGTTATAATACTCACGGCTACGCTGGGCGGCACTGACGTTATCACGATAGCGTTTAGGCAGCTGCCAGTAGCCGCCGTAATGGTGTTCACAGGCTTCCTAATAGGGCTACGGCCAGGTGTGGCTGAGGGGACTCAGCCACACCTTAGCAGAGTTCAAAGAACCTCCTTAGCTAGGGCTCTTACCCCGATAGTGCTGGCTGTCGTGGTAGCCCTAGCGCTATTACCGATCAATCAATGGCTGCACCTACCGATACGTAACGCGTCGGTAGCTATTGGTGTACTCGCCTCACTACTCCTTACACTAGCCCTCACCAGGAATCGTAAGGCCCTTAGTAAGGCTTTACTAAGTAAGAGCACCTGGGGCCTCATAGGGGCAGCGTACGGCGCCATGCTCTTCAGGGAGTCGCTCGTAAGGGCTAACCTAGCCTTAACGGTGGCTCAAGCCCTAGGCAGCACTATTAACCCGGTTATGCTATCCATCCTAATACCTGCTGCCCTATCCTTCATTACAGGAGCTTCCATAACGAGCATAGCTATATCCCTACCCATAATACAGGCCTTCACGAGCCTTAGCCCGGGGGTAGTATCGCTAGCATACGCCGCAGCGTTTATTGGCTACCTACCGTCACCCCTCCACCTATGCTACATCTACACAGCTCAGTACCTTGGAACCCACCTAATCGAGGGCTACAGATACATGGTTCCAGCACTAGCCGTTACAGCACTAGCTGCTTACCTAACGTACGCTTTAATGCCTTAACACAGGTGTTAAAGGGCTTACCGATCTTAGACCCTAACCCGCGTTAAGGGCTATCTAGCGGCGGCCTTAATGGCCTCCCCTAGAATGCTGAGCCCCATAGCTGCCTGCTCCTCACTTATGATTATGGGGGGCGACACCCTTACAGCGCTCTTACCGCATGGAAGGAGCACTAAACCCCTCCTTAATGCCTCACTAATAACCCTACCCCTAACCTTAACGTTGTGCTCCCTACTACCCCCACCCTTAACGAACTCAATACCCCAGGCTAGGCCTAAACCCCTAACATCACCAACGAATTCAAACCTGTCCTTAAGCTCCCCTAACCCCTCCCTAAATAAGGGCTCTAACCTCCTAACGTTCTGTAGGAGGGACTCCGTAACCTCTATAGTTTTCAGAGCAGCTACCGAGGCGAGGGCGTGGCCCCCGAAGGTGTTGCTGTGGGCACCTACCTCCAGGTCCAGGTCCTCCCTAAACACGGTAGCCCCTACAGGAGCTACACCACCTCCTAAACTCTTAGCTAACGTTATAACGTCCGGTACGATGCCGAACCTCTCTATAGCGAACATCGCCCCAGCCCTACCTAGACCCATCTGGACCTCATCATCAACCAGCAGAATGCCGTGCCTATCGGCGAGCTTCCTGAGCTCCTTAAAGAAGCCCTTAGGAGGAACTACATACCCCCCCTCACCCTGAATGGGCTCAAAGAATATGGCGGCAACCTCGTCAAGCGGGGTGTAGTGGCTAAACACCCAGTACTCTATGTACTCTATGACCCTGTTAACGAGCTCCTCAGGCTCCTCATAGCCGTCGATATGCCACGGGTTCCTGTAGGGGTTAGGGTAAGGAACGTGAACCACTCCAGGCATTAAGGGGAAGAACCTCCCCCTATGAACGGGCTTGCTAGCTGTTAAGCTAAGGGATCCGATGGTCCTCCCGTGGAACGCACCTATGAACGATATGAAGTACTTCCTCCCCGTTGAATACCTGGTTATCTTTATAGCTGCCTCATTAGCTTCGGTACCGCTATTGCATAGGAAGACCTTCTTCCTAAAAACCCCCGGTGCTATGGTGCTCAGCTTCCTGGCAAGCTTGACCTGGTACGGGTTGAAGAAGTCCGTGCCAGCTGCGTGAGCTATCAGCTTAAGCTGGTTAACCACAGCCTCCATAACCTCTCTATGCGTCGGGTAACCCAGGTTAGCTACAGATATAGCTGATGAGAAGTCCAGGTAGACGTTGCCGTCAACATCGAATAGCCACACACCCTCACCACGCTCTACAACTAAGGGTAAGGTTGAGGGGTCATGAGTCGTTGTAGCTAGGTACTTGTAGTGATCCTCAATAACCTTAGCAGCCTTAGGACCCGGTGGGGGAACCCTGATTAAAGGCCTGCTCAACACTAATCCCAAACAGATTTCAAAGCATAAGTAAAATATTTTTAATAGCTTAAGGAAGGGTATTCACCACGGAGGCAGGTTTAGCGTTAAAGCAGGCACCTCTTAAACTACACACTAACTCTCCTCCCGAGATACCTCTCAGCAAGCCTCTCAACATCTAGATACCACTTAGGAACCCTGACATCGTAGATAGCTCTATCCGGTGTGTAGGCCTTTATATCTAGAACGGGGGTTCCGTCGAATAGGTCGAGCCCGCTAACGTGTAGATACCTACCATCCCTCCTCACCAACCTAACTATTGATAGACCTATAGGGTTAGGCCTATCAGGTGAGTCACTACAGAAAACCCCTATTAGCGGTAGCTCACTAAGGGGCACGCCGAAGCGTGAAAGCCTCCTAGGCTTAACCTTGAGAACAGCTCTATGCCACGGTCTGGCCTTATGGAGCCACGTAATGAGTATTATGTGTGAGAACCCTTCTATGCCTAGAAGCCCCTCCTCATACTTCGGGAATACCTCAACAACGCCATTAACGCCGCCGGTAATCCAGGAGTCCCTTACTTCGTCATCGGTTAGGGGAACCCTAACAACACCTATGGGCTCTATGTCTACGGGGAGGGATTCGCTACCCACTACTAACCCCTCACTAAAATAGTGTTAAGGCTGTTTAACCCTTAAGGGCTTAGGAAGCTAGGTAGAGTAGCTTAACTTCATCACCCCCGGTTAAGAGCTTTACTACAACATTAAGCACCTCCTTAACATCTCTGTAGTGGGTGAACGGGATTACGGCTATGACCCTGCCTTCAAGGCCGACAACAACTACGTACAATCAACCCCCGAATATCGTAATTACTTATAAACTGATCGCTACGGCTTAGCGGGCAGCTCCCGCCTTAGTAATCCCTTCAACCCTGTTTTAATACCGCTTAGAACGCCCCCTAGGGCGGCCTCCAGCTCGCTAATGCTTCTAGTACCTAGGTTTAGATCTATGTTTAGAGGGGTTATCGTGATACAGCCGCGGCTCTCGAAAGCAGCTACGTCGGTGTCCTCCTCAGCCCTAGCAGGTATTCCGTAGAGCCAGTAGTACCTCCTACCCCTAGGATCCCTGCCCTCCCTATACGAAGCCTTCCACCTAACCCTAGCAGCCTTAACGACCTCTACACAGCCCTTAAACCTAGGGGGCTTAGGTATGTTAACTGAGAGCACGTCAACACCTCTAGGGAAGCCCCTCGCTTTAACGAACTCTATTAACGACTTAACAACTACTCTAGTAACACCCCTTAGTAGCTCGCTGTTAAACTCGCTAAACTCAACAACATCAACTGAGAAGGCTACCGCTGGTACGCCCATCAATGCGGACTCGATAGCTACGGCGATAGTCCCGCTATAGAATATATGCTGTAGGGATAGGTTCTCGCCAACGTTAACGCCTGAGAGGACGAGGTCAGGGGCGATGCCGAGGACCTCCATAGCTAGGTGGAGAGCGTCTATGGGTGTGCCATCGGTTACGTAGACGTTGCAGCCCATGTACCTAGTCCTAAAGAGCCTTAACGGCCTGCTAAACGTTATCTCACGCCCAGTAGCTGACCTGGGGAACTGCGTTGATATAATGAAGGCCTCACCTAAACCCTTAACAGCTTCGTAGAGCATGTAGAGCCCAGGGCTTAGGTACCCATCATCGTTAGTAACTATTATCCTCACACAACCCCCTAACTATCCTGCCCTACACACCTAAAATAGGGGGTGCGCAACGGGAACTTCCAGCTACTCCACCAGCAGGGGTAAGGGTATAGTGCCTCTATGAGTTAACCAGGTGCTACCTTAGGCCTTACATCATAGCTTGGTACGGCCCTGCCTTAAGGACCGGCGCTGCAGGGAGTTAAGGAAATCCATAGAGTATGTATGTGGGGATGTTGGGGGACCGCATTAGAGGGGGTAAGGTTATGGCCAGCCCTAAATACCAACTATAAAGCTCTTAGGTAGCTTAACGCCCGGTACTAGCCTGCTTATTAAATTAATTAATACATTCCTCGTAGCTAAGGCGTCCTCAGTGGATATAACGGATGCTGAATCCTCGTAAACCTCAATAAGGTATGTCTCACCATCGTTAAGCTCCACTTTAAGGTAAGCCATCACATAGCGCCTGTCCTCATAGAACATATCCCCGAATGCGAGGCTCAGCGACTTAACGTTACAGCCTAAAACCTCACTTACAACCTTTCTAACACCTCTCAGTCCTAAGCTCCTGAGAGCGTTGAGCAAACCCCCTGATTCAGACCCCTCGAACTGAATAATTCCGTATGACCTGCTTAGGTCGTTGAAGGAGTAGATACTTAACCTCACCTACGAACACCACACCTACAATACCTAGGAGGTATTTATCTACGCAATAAATAGCGAGGAAAAGTAGGGGACTCTACACATAGTTTAAAAGACTAAAGCGAATGCTAGCTTTGCAGCAACCACTGCACCGCTTTACCTACAGTACCTACACAGCAAGGCTCCCGGGTTTGCTCGAGGGGTGAATGCATACGTGTAGCGGCGTTAAAACATTAGCTAAGAACTAATAGCTTACTCCTAAAACCAGGTGTAAAGCATGTGTCAACACGCTCGCTAATCGTGATTAAGCCGTAGGTATTTAAGTTTACTAAGCCAATAAGTTCTTACTTAGGGGCATGTTTTGATATTTAGGAAAAGGCCCGATAGGGCTTTACTAAGGAGGGAAGTAGCTAGGATAATTTATGACCTAAAACACCTCCATAGAAGGGTGGTTACGTACATAGCTAGGCTGGAGAGAATTATTTCGCACTACGAAGGGATCCTTAAGTATGAAAGCAATCAATCAAGGAAGAATAACTACTTAACAACAATCAACATCTATAAGGCTGCCTTAAAGAGGTTGAAAGCGGTTGACGTAATCCTTGAGTACTTAACAATGAAGATCGAGACCCTATCCCTCCTCGAGCTGGGGGGGAGGGAGGTGGCGTTGATTAAGGAGGTCCTTCCAGATGTTAGGAAGCTGGTTGAGGGTTTACCCGACATATCCCTCATAGTTGAGGACCTGCTTGAGAGGTCCTCTGACCTAATATC
>NJEF01000020.1 GCA_002255065.1 Desulfurococcales archaeon ex4484_204
CTGGCTACACCACAGCCGAGCTATCCCCGATAGTCTCCTCCATCCTAGCCCTGTTCCTCCTTAAGTTAATGCTGAAGAGGAGGCCGACGCTGTTAGAGCACTTCGTAGGGGCTATCATTGCTTCCGGGATCGCCCTTTCAACAACGATAACGTCGGGTATGTACATTACCTACACGATGTTAAGCACTGTAGGAAGCCCTAAGGAGCTGGGCCTCCCTAGCTGGCTCTACTTCAGGGAGGGCTCATCCCTAACGCTTTACGGGCTCTCCCTATACCTATACGCAGCAGCTGTGTCTGCTGCAGGCATCATCATAGCGTACGCATTCCATAAGCACTTCATTGAGAGGGAGAAGCTTAGCTACCCTATAGGGATAGCGCTAACGATGATGTTGCAGCTTACCAGGGTTTTAAGGAGGACAAGTGTCCTCATCCCGTTACTAGCTGGCATGTCCCTACAGCTGGGTGTAATGATCCTGAACGCACCATCCATAGATGTTACACCAGCCCTTCAGAAGGTGCTGCCGGGTTCCTCAGTAGCTCTATCATTAGACGTGTTTGTATTCCTTCTAGCCCTGCTGATCCCCTTAAATACCTCAATAGGGGTAGGCCTCGGTAACGTAGCTACGTTCCTCTTAGTAACGCCGGTGCTTGCAGCCGAGGGCCTCCTCGCGGTGCTCCCCACAATGAGCTCAGGTGACCTAGCAGTTGCTGCAGCACCCCTTACTGCTTCAGCAATAGTCGGCTACCTACTGGTCGTGTCATGCCACTACATAGCCTCCATGAGGCCCGCCTTTAAAGCTACATTAAGATACCTTATAGTTAGTAAGTACGTAGCTAGGTATGTACTGATATCCCTCTTGGTAATGGTGTCAGTACTTGCCCCCCTACTGCTCCTCACAGGAGGCATGCCGTTAAGGTTCTTAGCAGCAATGCCCGCATATGTAGTGCTGCAGCTATTCCTGACCCTCCTAACCATTAGGGTTGCTGGGGAGACGGGCACTACATCTCAAGCTACGCTACCGCTAGCAACCTTCACCCTCTACATGGCTAACGCTAGGGGGGCTCTACCCTACGTGCTAATGGATCCGTACACGGGGGTTCCAATGCCTCAATTTATGGCTGGTGTATCGATGAACATAATTAAAGGAGGTAAGTCGTGTGGTCTAAACGCTGAAACAGCAGCGTTCTTACTAGGCCTCTCAACGTTGGTTGGAGCGCCAATAACGCTGCTCTACGGCCACCTGCTCCTCACAGCGTTCGGGCTTAACTCACCAAGGCTTAACCTGCTGAGGTGGCTACCCATAGTAACGTGGATGAAGACCATCTACCTAGGCGAGGTAGGCTCGTTTAACCTACACGCCATTGCTCTAGGCCTCACACTGGCCTTAGTGATGCTCCTCCTCACCAAGGCGTTAAGGCTTGGAGGTATATCGCTTTACGCCATAATGATCGGGATGACCCTTACACCCGATGTAGGCCTCCTCTTCTTAATCGCCGCGGTAATTAAGTACGTGGCCTTAAGGATAGGTATCGAGGTCTACGAGGCCCTCCTAGTTTACACATCTCTCACCCTTGCAGGCGCAGGCGTAGGTGTAGGCATCTCTGTAGCTATGTCGTTAGCGGGGGTGATTTAGGTATGGAGATAGCTGATACGGAGGTAATTAGCGTTTTCATGCTCGTAACCTACATAGCTGTCCTCTTGCTATTTATGTATGGTGTGTATAGGTATGTTAGGGTTGAGAAGGGCTTCACGGTAGCTATTAGCAGGGGTTTGAAACCCGCCTCAAGTCGCCTAGTAATGCTTTACAAGGTCGTGCTAATTCTCGTGAGGAAGCCGTTAGTAGCTATTGCGGTAGCATCGATTATCGTTATGATTCTAATCTCAGCTAGGGCGGCGGACTTCACGTACCTGTGGATGGAGGTTAGCGCTAGCCCTCCCCTAAAAGGGAATGTTGCCTTAATGGTGTCGTTTACTGGCCGTGTTGGTGAGGACCTGATTAATAACTTAACCAGGGAGCTAACCAGCTCCGGTATTACTCAGCTATCCCGTGAGTTGATTAGCAGGGTCATCCTGGAGGAACCAATGAGCCTACCCAACGTTACATCGGCTATCCACGTAGTTATCGGTGTGGATAAAGGTTTGGGAACTAAGCTAGGTATTAAGGATGGCTACGTCTACGTGTCATGCAACGCTTTAGAGGGTACCGCATCCATAGGTAAACACAGGGTTAGCTGCATTAGCCCAGCGTTAATCGCTGCGGCTAGGGTAGTTAACGGTGTCCCTCTGCTACCAGTTCAGGCGTACCTAGGGGTTACCCCAATAACCCCCCCGCCAACAAGCGTTTTAGTCACCGATATCGAGACAGCTGTCGAAGTCCTAGGTACTAGGGAGGTCTTCACTGACGTTGTCTACTTCGTTGGTAAGGGAGTTAACACTACCCTGCTATTCAACCTTGTTGAGAGCGTTGCTAGTAAATACCCCGCCATAGCTGTAGCTAGGTATGTTGAGGGGGATAAGGGCTACATATTCAGCAAGGTCACCGTACCGACAGGGAGCTCGGTAATTGTGGCTTTACTAGCATCAGCGGTTTCAGCTGTGTTAGCTCTATCCATACTCTCATCCCTCGTCCCGCAGCTAAGGAGGCTTTACGGAAGGCTAAGCATTCAGGGCATGCCTCCATGGGGTAACACGCTAATAGCTGTATCCCTATCAGCGATAGTTACGGCCGTACCAGGCCTTATCGCCTTAGGGGCAGTATTCATTACTGCTGGTGGGTCAGCGGCTTTTAACTCGTTAGTAACGCTAGCATTTACTTGGATAGCCTCAACAGCGTATTTCGTGAGCAGGTCGAGGCCTAAGAGCCTTAAAACCGATGTGTACGTACCCGTGGCTAGGAGGTACACGCTAGCTGTTCCCAACTGCGATATTGACTCTGTTAGGGAGGCAGTAGTGAGGGCTATACGGGGGAACGGGTTCTTCGATGTAGAGGAGCTGGAGTATAAGTACCTGGGCGGTGAAGTCCTAATTCACGCTAGGATGAGCTATAGTGAGGCGTGGGGTTCAGGCCTAGACGTTAACGTTATGGTGGTGGGTAGGGAGGGGAATGTCATGGTTCACATAACAGCGTACGTATGGAGTGTTGAGGAGATCTCGGAAGCGATTATGAGTAATATGCTAGCACTAGCTATATCCAGGATCGTTGGTGGTGTGAAGGCGTGGTGTTGGAGTTCACGCTCCTAGCTCTTAAGGTGGTCTGCAAGGGTAAGGGCCTCCCCGTATCCATAGCTTCCTCAGCGATGATAGCCCTGCTAGGCTACGTTGCCTACCAGCGCATAGGGCCTGCACTCCTCACCGCCTCAATACTGCTAGCATCCCTCGCCTCAATAGTGGTGGATGAGCAGCTGTACCTAAAGACCTTCTACACCTTACTCGTTGTTGGGGCCAGGCCCGTAGAGGTTAGGCTGTTCGTTGGTGTGGTAGCGACTGTGGCTACCCTGATCTTCTGCCTACCTATTGCTCTGATCGGTTTAGTTGATGTCTTGGCGTACTCGGTGCTAGCCATAATTTCCACATATCCTGTAGCGTTCAACGCGTACTGGTCGTTAACTAAACGCAGGGCCGTAGCTATCGTGCTGTAAGCTGTTTTAACCCCCTTAACATAGAGGGTAACGGCATGACGAGTAGGGAGGTAGCTGTCCTGCTTAGGGATGTGTGGAAGAGCTACATGATAGGGAGGGATGTAGTGACCGTACTCAGGTCTGTTAACGCCTCCTTCTATAAGGGGGAGATAGTAGGGATTCACGGACCGAGTGGTTCAGGTAAGACGACGCTGCTTAAACTCATAGCAGGGCTTGATAGGCCTGACAGAGGTGAAGTGGTAGTTGATGGGTATAACCTAAACATGCTGGATGACCTAGGGCTAGCTATGCTTAGGAATACCGTGGTTAGCTACATACCCCAGGACTACGGGTTAATCGACGAACTAACTGTTTGGGAGAACGTAGAGCTACCGCTCCTCCTAGCTGGTGCCAGCAGGGATGTAAGGGAGAAGAGGGTTAAGGACGTACTTGAATATATAGGGCTTAAGGGGAGGGAGAGGGTTAAGCCGCTAACGCTGAGCGGCGGTGAGAGGCAGAGGGTAGCTATAGCTAGGGCCTTAGTAACAACCCCAACAGTCCTGTTAGCCGATGAACCAACAGCTAACCTGGACTGGGGCAATGCCGTAAGGGTTGCTGAGCTATTCAAGAGGATTAAGGAGGACTTTAACACGTTGGTAATTATAGTGACCCATGACCCGAGGATACTGGAGTTCGTGGATAGATCCCTTAACATCGTTGAGGGAACGCTTAAGGAGATAACGCCGAGGTAAGCCCTAACGACCCTTTTTAAGGCTTAGGGAGTAGTGGGGGATGCCGTGTTTAGGGTTCGTAGGACCGGTATAAGTGAGTTATACGTAGACCTCACGCTGACCCTGATAGCCCTAGCTATTTCAGGAACCCTTCTCACAGCGATCCCGAGCATGACCTCAGATAGAGGGCTTGCTGATAGAGGCATGCCTAGGGTTAGCGCGTTACTGGTTAAGGTGGGCGCGACCAGCTACTTGCTCTTAATAAGCAACTACGGTGATAGCAACGTAACGTGTAGGGTGGTAGGCCCTAACGGCAGCACCTACAGCGTGGTTGAGGTAGGTCACGGGGTGTCGGTAGTTAAGCTCGACGAGGTGCTTGATGAGGTGCTGGTTCTAGTAGGTACGGACTACGTCGTCAAGCCTAGATTAGTGGATATGGGGTGGTAGCGGTGAGGGGAGCGCTTTCAGTGTTAACAGCAGCGATAACGTCGTTAATAGTGATATCGGCACTCACCGCGTACTTCGTGGCCATGTCTAGGAGCAGCATTTCAGCGTACAGGACAGCGGTTCTCCAGTCGATGGAGGAGCTGAGGATGTCTGTTAAGGGTTTAAAAGCTTACGTAACGAATGAGGGACTTAAATTAGAGACTAACGAACCACCAATTGAGCTACTAGGCGTTATAGCTGTATACCCGCAGGGGACGTACCAGCTCTTGAGAGGGCCCACACAGATCAATAAGACGTCTTTCATAGCCCTCGACAGGGACATAGTAGATAGCGTTAGAGGTGGGGGAGGCAGGCTAGTCGTTGCAGCGTCCGGAGGCCTGTTCTTAGTTGCTAACCTAGAGGAGCCCGTTAATAATGGCAGTGTTAGCAGCAACGCAACCCAGGGGGGCTCAGGAGCTTTAAGTACACCTCCTCTCGACCTAACACCCTACACGGTTACGGGTCTCCTCATAAACTCAACTTCATTCATTGCTAACCCTATACCAGGAACTGTAAATGATGTTGAAGCTAACTACGAGCCTAGCGTCTACATTAAGCTTGGAAGGTTCTCCACGGATCTCTTAGCAGATATTGTTACGGTTGCTTACAACGATGGCTACCACACATTCCTCATCAGCAACAACCCTGTAGGCCAACTAATCCTCGTACCGTTAAAGGTTAGTAGGTCCGTAAACACCAGCGAGACCCTATACGCTTACCACATAATAGTCGACCCCCTCTACTGCCCTAACGAAAACATAGCTAGATTCTATATGGAGTTAAGGGTGAAGCCCGTGATCTACGCGGTGTTGCCGCTGGACTACCTAAGGACGTACCTGGTGACTAAGCCTGGAAGGGTGATGTTCATGGGGCAGTTTAAGAACTCCGTAGCTAGAACTATATACTCATGTGAGGGGGAGGAGGTTAGGGCTGAGCTAGAGGCGTGGGGCTCGGATGAGGGGTGCACCCATAGGGTGCCCTACGAGGGAACGATCTTCCTAAACGTTAACCCCGTGGAGGTGCTTAAGAACATACCTCAAGAGGTTAGCGAGGTCGTTATCCTATCAGGCCTCCTCATAAGTTTAACCTACGACATTGAGGGGGACGTCTCAGGCATCGTAAACCCGTATGCTGAACTCACTGTAGGGATATATAATCTTAGTAAGGAGTACGAGGTGAGCATTAACGATGCAAGGCTCCTCAACAAGCCCTTACTACTAAACGTCCACATACCTGGTGTCGTACCGCACGTAGTTAGCCCCCCAGGCGGCAACATATCCCTCTATAGAGCGGTAAACGTTGAGAGCACTACGTACAGCAGGTTGCTGTGGTTTAACGTAACGGAGCTGGGTACGTATAGGGTTAAGTTGAGTAGGGGGGAGCTGGATAGCTTACCAGCTCTAAACGTGCCGATAGAGGGCGTGGACTACGGCATGGGGCTCGCCTACATTCATAACGAGTACAAGAGGCTGCAGCTAACTACATCGAGTACCAGGAAGTACGTTGTTGAGCCTTCAAGCGGTGTACTGGTTAGGAAGTACTTCCTTAACCACTCATTCCAGGGCAGGGTTTACTGGTACAGCAACCTTAACTACGACGGCGTTGTTGCGGTGTACTCCAACATAACCCCTAGCGCTGAGTATAGAGTTAGCTCCTGGAGCTCCCTTGAGTGCCCTGAAGTGGTTTACGGGTGGAGCCCCGTTACCTCAGACCTTAACGCTAACGCCTACCTTTACTACAGCAACCGCTGTAACCCAGCCTTAAAGCTAGCAATTAACTATAGCCTGGACTCCCAGGAGTTGGTGTTCACCTCAAACGTGTATGTCTACGGTATGTGGTTACCGTACTACACGATCGAGGTAATGGTTAACGATACTGTATCAATGGAGGTTTTAAGTAGCGGCTCCATTAACATATACACCGTGGATTCAGAGTCTACCCTAGGTCTCCTCAACCTTAAGGACGTGGTCAAGACTATCATAGAGGAGGGCTAGGCCTAGCGCCTCTTCCTACGCCTCTTCCTCTCACTAAACTCCCTAAGACCTTCAGCGACCTTCTCCCTAGGTAGCTCGATAACTACTACAGCGCTATCACTTACCGTATTAAGGCCTGCTGAAACCGCTATCCCCTTTATTAAGTCACCTATGATGGAGCTAGCATCGTTCGGATTCCTAACTATCACTATCTTATCAGGGTTGAATATAGTGTTACCAACAAACCTACATAGGAGCTCTATGAGCTCCATAGCCTCCACCCCGAGCTCCCTAGCTATAGCCCCCACCCTCTCACCCATTTCCTCAGCCCTACCGCTATCTAGGTTTCCCACGAGCTCCTTAGGGATCAGCGTGAAGCCTAGGTTCTCAAGGATGTACTCAAGCCTCTTCTCCCTCAACGCCTTAGGGGCGTAGAACCCCCTTGACTCTAGCTCTAGTGCCTCACCAATAAGCATTCTTAAGTAATTGCTTAAGGTAACCCCTCTCCTACTAGCTACCTCCTTTAACTGCTTGGCGAGCTCCGTGTCCAGACCTACAGTTTTCCTACTCACCATGGGTGGAACACCTAACGCTAACCTTGATAATACCCCTACTAACCTGTATATCCTTGACCTCCAGGTCTAGCGCCTTACATAGCTCCTCAAGAGCGGCCCTAGCTAGGTTAGTAACCCTTACGGGCTGATTGCTTGAAGCAGCGATCACTCGGTAACTATTACCCCCCTTAACTATGCTTACATTCATATCCGGGAACCACACGTTGAGAACTAACCTAAGAGTCTCTAGGTCAGGCCCCCTCTTAACCTTAGCTAGGGTTCCATACCATGAAGCCGTCCTCCTAACCTCGCTAAGCAGTTCAGCGAATACCTCCTCATCCAGCGACTCAACCAGCCTGTAAACAAAGCTCTGGGGCAGGATAACGCCGCCAGCACGCCTCAGGTCATCGAGCATGTCGCTAAGCGATATCACCTCAATAATGTTGGATCTGAACTGCATTGCCTTAAGCACTTCAGCAAGCACACTCTCAATAAACTCCCTAAGGGGGATGCCGGCACGTTCAGCAAGCTTAGCAGCTACCGACAGGGTTGATTCTGAAATCGGTATAAACCTCTTAGCGCTCAGTATCACCACCTAAAAACCTTCGTAGTAAAGTTTAATAAGCCCAACCACTCGAACACAATGCAGAATGCATTAACTCATCGTCCCGTAGCGAAGCTCTCTAAGCATTAAGGAGGAGTAGTGCCCGTATTACTACGGCTTCGGGACCGTATTACCGGGTAGGGTATTTAAAGACTATGTACACAACTGTGTTCAGTAGTAGGCTTAATCCTTAAGTACCTTCTGGAGCTAACTAGTAAGTGAAGGTGTTCGTATGAAGGAAGGTATGTATAAGGTATTATCGGTAGCGTTAATGGCTATCATCGTAGCGTCCATACTACCGCTAGGCATAGCTGGATCTAAGGTAGTTAGCGCCGCAACATACACAACAGAGATCGAGACAACGAGGGATGCCTGGGGAACTGTGTGGAAGAACGCGAACTTTACTGTGTACCTCACTGTGAAGCCAGCAATATCCGATGCAACACTAGAGGGGCTCTACGTTAGGATAAGGGATAAGACAGCATGGGTTTCAGTCCTACTAGACTTCTACGATACCGATGGCCTGGAGTGGACTAAGTACGTAGCTAAATTCAGTGTTGCAAGCGATGGCACCCTCAAGTTCCTCAACATAAGCAAGACTCCAGCGACTTGGGACACCATAGGGGTGCTCGAGGAGGACGATATCATAGATTTTAGGTTCCAGCTCGAGAACTTCACTACTTCGAGCACTTCGCTGACGTTTAAGCACTATGAGGCTGTGTTAAAGAGCTTCAGGGATGAGGTGCCGTACGGTGGTGCGTTAGTCAACGTTGGCGCGTTAGACTGGGAGATCGAGGCGCCCGACCTTAACAAGAACCCAGATGCAGCCAACTCGGAGGACTTCATAGTAACGCTAACCGACTACACCATAGGTAAGAAGGTTAACGCGACAATAACGTTCGTTGAGACGGATGACAACTCAGGGGTATTCAAGCCTAGTGAGGAGTACCTGTACGACTACCTCAACACGTCAGGGTCTAAGTTCGTGTACAACGTAAACACGGGTGTCTGGGAGCCTGGGACCTTCAACATAGGTGAGATAGACGAGGACCACGAGGTAGAGGTTGAGATAGTGCTACCGCAGTACTCAGGTGCTAGCGATGTGGATACGTTAGTCAAGGACCTAACAGTGTTCAGGTTCTTAGGCACGGTCTCAGGGTCTGCTACACTGAAGGAAGGTCTAACAATAACTGTTACTGATAAAGCAGCTAACTACCACTCGTATGAGAAGGACACCGTCACAGTCTCCTACACAGGTATGAGCGGTACACCTCACACAATAACGCTTGAGGAGACAGACGATGACACAGGCGTGTTTGAGGAGACCATAAGCATCTGGGGAATGATCGGCGTCGATATAGATGAGGAGCACAACGAGATAGATGTGGAGTACACAGACACCAACGGCGCTTTAAGGAAGGCAACAGTTAGCGTGGTCTACCACACCGCGACTCTATCGGTGTCACCGGAAACAGTGGTGTTTGGTAGGGATAAGATAACTATAACTATAGAGGATGAGGACCTGAACACGGATCCCGATACTAAGGACAGGTACTTAAGCGGCGTTATAGCTCCCGGAAACGCCCTTGAGGGATTAGAGCTAAGAGCTCATGGCGTAACCCTAGCGGTACTAAGCTTCTACGCGGTGCTAGAGGACGGTAGCGAGGTACCCTTAACAGCTGGTGCCAGCGGCGTTCCCTTAGGCCTAACTGAGACAGGAGCAGATACCGGCGTATTCACCCTACTCCTAGACCTCAGCAAGGTTGAGGCAGCAACTAGCGGTAAGAAGATAACGGGCATTAAGGTCGTGTACAACGACAGGTTTAACGCCGACCTAGACCCAACTATTGAGGTAGAGGCTGAGGTAAGCGTTGCTGTTGCTAGGATGGAGCTCGACAGGGCCTCAATACCGCTAACTCAGTGGGGCGACCCAGTAATACACGTAACCGTCATCGACCCTGAGGCTAACACCAATAAGTACGTTGAGGATACAACCACCGTCACCGTACACCTATATGATGCAAGCGATACCGAGGTATGGAGTGACATGTTCACGCTAACTGAGACCGACGTAGATACGTCAGAGTTCACTGGCACCGTGTCGGTGTCTAAGAGCTACTTAATGCCTAACGTCATCGGCGGTAAGGTCGTTGTGGATTACGAGACGCCCGAGTCACACACTACACTAAGTGAGGACCTAGACCTGGAGCTCTCATCGATAAGCGTCAGCGTTAATGGGACTTCGAGCATTAGCGTTAAGTATGGAGACAAGATAGTGATCACGGTTGAGGACCCAGACAGGAACCTCGATGCATCAGACGAGGACGAGTTCACAATGGATGTTGGAGGTGTAAGCGTTGAGTTCACCGAGACAGGCGATAACACAGGTGTGTTTGAGTCTGAGGCTATACTGGTTAAGAAGTACAACGACAACTGGGCACCGACGTCCACAATAACCTTCACGTATGAAGACCTAACACCGACGTACGCTACTGTCGGCATGACCTCATGGCCATCGGCCTACGAGGAGTCTATAAGCATTAGCATAGTCGCGTTCACCGCTGAAATAAGTACCGACAAGACTACCTACGGACCCATCGGTGAGATTAAGGTAACCGTAACGGACTTCGATGCCAATGCCGATCCCGAGGCTAAGGACTCTGTTGAGGTTATGATACAGCTATGGGACGGCACGTTCATGTCAGGGTCAGTAACGCTTGAGGAGACAGACGATAATACGGGCATGTTTGAGGGCAGCATAGACATATCGAGCATCGGCAAGCCTGAGGACATAATAGGTAAGTCGGTAAGGGTGGTGTACAGGGACCTCTGCAGCGCTGACGGAACACCGCTAACGATATTCGTAACAGTAGGGTTCACGAGCTGGGATCCCGTCATGGGGACCGATAAGGGTGCTTATAACATAGGCGAGAAGGTCGTGATGTTCGTGTACGACCCCGACGCCAACCTAGATCCGGACGTTAAGGAGACGATAACCGTTAGGGTAACGTCGACATCAGACATAGTTGGGACGTCGGTAACCCTAATAGAGACTGATGCAAACAGTGGTAACTTCACTGGTGAGGTACTGCTCTCAGACACCATAGGTCCTGGGCAGGTGTTCGTAAGGCTCGGCGACGTGGTGACGATAACCTATGAGGACGAGTTCCCAGCAGACTACGGCGTAACAGGTGAGTCGAAGACATTCACCTATGAAGTAAGGGTTGGGGTACCGGTAGAGAAGCCCATAGTAGCTAGCAACGCCAGGTTTGTTGACCCGATGACTGGGCAGCCAATAACCCCGACTGTTGGCAGGACCGTAGGGATAGGTGTAACCTTAACGAACACAGGACCGTACTCAGAGAAGTTCACTGTGATAATGGTGGTTAGGGACTCAACAGGGGCAGCAGTAGGTATTCAGTGGCAGACGATCACCTTATCCGCTGGTGCGGAGGGTGAGGCAGGCTTTAGCTTCACACCAGGGCTGCCAGGAGACTACACGGTAGAGTTCTACATAGTGAAGAGCCTGAGTGACTGGACCCCGCTAGGAGAGACGCTGGC
>NJEF01000021.1 GCA_002255065.1 Desulfurococcales archaeon ex4484_204
TCCTTAAGCCAAGAGCTAGTGGACCTGGGTAAACCATGGCATTACGCATATCAACCAGATAGAACTCGTATACGGCTATGTAGAGCTTATCCTCAGGTATCCTGAAGCACTTAGTGAAGATCTTTAACGCCTCATCCTCCGTGCCTGTTAAGGCTTTAGCGAGTAGCTCTATCTGAGTAATGTTTAGAGTAGCTCCATCAGCTACGCTAGCCCTATCACCAATGACTGAGATCCAGTAGCCGTAATCCCACCAAGAAACTATAACTGAGTCGTTTGCTAACCTCTCTCTCATCCACCTCAACCCGTCAAGCCATGCGGGAATATCAATACCTAGCCCAGTGCCTGCCTCTATGATTGTTGGTACAGCACCTCTATAGCTCCTAGCCCAAACCGTTACCCCCTGTGCTAGGATAGCAACTATGAATATCGTAACAATAGCTATACTTACAGCTTTACGAAACCATGACACCTTACGGCTACTTCTAGCTACGTCCTTAATCATTATGTACACAAAGCTTGAGGATACTATAGCTACTACATAGTTCAGGTAGGGGAAGAAGTACGATATGTTAGCGGTAGATATTAGTGAGAGTATGAATAGGGAGCCTAGGAACAGGTAATTGAGCTCCTTCTTAATAAAGGCTAGGTAAGCAAAGTACACTAGCATCGGTATGGAGACGACGATCGCTGCACCCTCAAGGTATATGAAGTCCTGAGGTGATGCCGTCCTATACTCTTGTACGGTGCTTACAATAACGTGGGCAAAGCGTGTCAGGCCTAGAGCTGCAAGAGCCTTACCCCTAATAGCTATGAAGCCGCTGGCCAGCCCGTATAGGCCCCCAATAACTAGGAATACTAGGAATAAACTGTAGATTAGCCTGTATTTGGTGAGTAAGGGTAGTGTGAGGGCTACAGCCCTGGACTTAGAAAGCCTCTGAAGAGCTGCTCCAATAAGCATTAAAGCTAGCGATGCAGGTATAGCTAACCCAGCACTTCTGTATAGGTAGTGTACTCCTCCATAGAATGGGATAATGGATAGCGTTGGTATTAGGGGCAGGTACTCAGCTACGGCTATAGCTATATCCTTCCTGTTAACCCCCCTAATCAAGGGGAGTAGTGATATTTGAATGGCTATAGCAGCGACTATGATGTTAAAACCTGCCCACCCACTAGCTGCTAGGCTGAGCATAACACCTGCTAACGCTCCATCAACCCACCTCTTACGTCGCCATGCCCTCACGTGGAATAGCACTGCTAGGAACATGAAGGGAAGCCCTATGGAGTACTTCACGGTAAAGCCGGCGACGTGCCTGCTAATGAACATTAGAGAAGATGCTATAGACGCTGATGCTGCAGGGATATCTCCCCATAACTCCCTTACGGTGAGGTATATAGCTATGGCAGTTATTACGTAGAATAGCACCGGTAAGTAAACCATCCAGTCATAGAGGGTTAGCTCCGGATTCACTACCTTAGCTACCTGATACGTTACTACTGAGAAGAACGTTAGTAGGGGTAGTTCTGACCTACTGAAGTCCCTACCCCAAGGGTACCAGAATATCTTCGTCTCCGGGTTGCTCTGAGTTAAGCTGTAGAAATACCCTAACCCCTTTTTAAGGAGCTTATCAGCTATCCAGTACTCTGAGTAAGGATCCATTTCGTAAAGCGTAGGCCCGTAACCTAACCTCATGGAGTTAATGACCGGGTAGAGTCTAAGGTACGAGCCTGTAATTACAGACGCTACTAGTACGGATAGTGAGAGTATTGCGAGCCACCTACTCTTAATCACCGATGGCAGCGTCCCTCTCATAAAGTTAGCCCAATCCATAGTTTTGCAGCCTTATTTTAAGTTTTAGAGTAGATGATCCTCTCGTCATTGAATAGCTTAACGGATAGTAGGAGAAGGCCTGACGACTCTGCAAGGGCTATTAAGCCATGGATAATACTGTTTACAGCAAGTCCCATCACAGCGTTCCTGATCATGATTACCGCGTGGGTATACGGTATTACGTAGAGTATGTACTTAACCAACGGCAGGAGGTTCGGGAGATCTACGTAAAGACTTATGAAGAACACAATCGATGATACCCCTATAATACTGAGCGAAGCTGCTTGGGAAGCTCTGTAGCTACCTGTCCTAATGATTATCGGCATTATCATAGCAAGGGATGCCAGAACCGAGATGTAGACAGCGGAAGCGTGCGTGGCGACTATTGAAGGCGTTAAGTAGCCTAGGAGGTTAACACCGTAAATTACTGATGGTATTGCAAAGAATAAGAGCAATCCTGTAGCATCGCTTAGGCCAGCCACTAGCCCAACAAGCGATGATGAAAGCACCTTACCCAGCACCACTGAGTACCTAGGTACTGGTGTTGATAGTAAGGCCTCAAAAGTCTTCCTCTCTTTTTCACCAATTATTGAATCCGTTATGAACGCTATTGACGGTGTAGTTACGAATATTAGGCTGAATGAGATTAGCCTGGAAATTCGTGCCCTTATATCCTCCTCAGGAGTAGTTGCACCACCGTAAGGCCCCACCAACCCTATGCTAAGGACTACAGGATATATCACGGACTCTGTCTTGACGCTTATGTTAGCAAGGCTTGCTAGGAGCATTACCTTAGCATTAGCTACCTTCCTAACTAAATCACTGGCTACAGCGTTAACGAGGGAAATAGCTACCTCAGCCTTCGACGAACCAACCCTCTTAACTACCTTAATTAACGCCTGGCTAGTAAGGCTCGTTAAGTTGTTTATGAAGCCCCGGGGGATTACCACCTCTACATCGAAGTCCTTAACGGACTCCTCCCTATATACAGTGAAGCCGTTAAGACTTAGCCTTCTAGCTAGAGCGTTTGCTATGTCCGATGATGTAAAGGTTGCATTACCTATTGTAGCGCTAGCTCTATCGTTATCCACAACTACTGCAACCCCGTACTGGAACCTCTGTAAGTAGATCGATGAGAGGCCCATTAAAGGCATTATAAGGAGCGGAAGCACCGCAATAATGGATAGCGTTCTTAGATCTCTAAACATGTCCTTAGTCTCCTTCCACACTATGGGGTAAAGCTTACTCATAGCTATCACCAACCATCCTTATAAACGCCTCCTCAAGGTCCGATGCCTTCATTCTTGTAATGAGCTCCTTAGGGGTACCAATAGCGACGATCTTACCCCTATTTACCAGGGCAACCCTATCGCACAGCGACTGCACCTCGAGCATGTTATGGGATGATATTATCGCGGTCATCCCCTCCTTCTTAACGAAGTTCTTAATGATCCCCCTTATAGCGTACGCGGAGAACACATCTAGACCTGAGGTGGGTTCGTCAAGTATTACGAGGTCTGGCTTAACCATTAGCGTCCTAGCTATCGCCACCCTCCTAGCCATCCCCTTACTATACTCTGAAGCTCTCCTCCCTAAATCCCTACGGCACAGGCCCGTTAAGGTAGCACCGAACTCCGCTACCTTACGAGCTTCCTGAACATCCTCTGTGTAGATCATTGCGAAGTATAGGAGGTTCTCCCAGCCTGTAAGCCTGTGGTATAAGCCTGCATCCTCAGGAAGGTATGAAATCCTCCTCCTAACTTCGCTCTTACCTTCTGGAAGGCGGTGGCCTAAGACCTCAACGAACCCATTATCATGTTTAACTAGGGTTGATATTATTCTTAAAGTGGTTGTTTTACCAGCACCGTTAGGGCCTACTAGACCAAATATCTCAGACCTCCTTACACGAAATGAGATCCCTCTGAGGGCGACAACGTTTCTAAACCTCTTCCACACATCACTAAGTACTACAGCATCCCCATCCATAGACAGTACCTCCTACCACCTCTCAACCCTTGAAACGTTTCCAGACTAGTAAGGTATTACTTAGAAAATATCTTTCTGTTAATGTTAGTTTAATAGCTTAACGCTACCTCACTTTTTATACTGTCCTGTTACTAGGACCTCTGGAGTTAAAGAGGGATGATATCGCTAGCTGAGTCAGTAGTGCTTGAATTCCTCATGAGGTATGGTGAACGTGCACTGTACGTACTAAAGGCTGCTGTTGAGGTTAGTGAGGAGTACAGGCTATCTGGGAGGAACACACCCGGTGACTTCGATAATAAGGGGTTGCTTAGGAAGTTAAGGATGTGGGGTATAAACTATAACCCTACGCAGCTATTAAGAGCTATGGAGAGGGATTACGGAATAGTTGAGACGAGCTATAGAACAACAACTCAGAGGTGGTGGACCTTCTCAAATAAGGAGGCGGTGATCACAGCCTTAAGAAGTTTCGAGGGTGGTGAGGAAGGTGTTGATGACCCTGAGGAGTACGTGGTTGACCTACAGATAAGGATTATAAACATAGATAAGCTCTATAACGCCTTAAAGGCGATCAACTTTAAGAAGAAGCTAAACGTAGCTGATAAGGACTTCATTAAGAGGGTGGTTATGGTTGAGCTACCAACCATTGCAAGAGTTTTAAAGGAAGCATTAAAGTATGAGGGGAAGTACAGGGACTTTATAAGGAAGGCACAGCTCGTTCTAAAACTTACTGGCAGCCTTACGAAGAGGCTGATTAGCGGTGATAGCACCGTAAGGGATGTAGAGATATTAAATCTCAAGGAAGAGGCTAGCATGAGTGAGTATGGGGAGACCCCGTAGTAGCGTTAAGGATCTGGTAATCGCCGTTATAGGTGTGGGCTCTGTTGGCACCTTAATAGCGCGTTACCTCAACGTAAACGGTATAGAGCCCTTCCTCATACATAGAAACCGTGCTAGGTCCTTGAAGGCTGTGGAGAGCGGTATACTCATCAGGGATAGGAAGGGCAGGGTTAATGAAGTTAGAGGTATTAACATAACCTATGATGATCTTCCTACTAAGGTTGATGTAGCGTTTAATTGCGTAAAGTCATATGATGTAGAGGTCTCCATAAACATGTTAAGAGAGAGAGCTACAAACATAGGGCTATTAGTTATGTGTCAGAACGGTATAGGGTCCTACGAGTACGCATTAAAAGTGTTTGGCGAGGAAAGGGTTGCGTGTCTCATTCTTAACGCAGGGGCCTATAAGGATGAGGGCGGTATAGTAAACCTTAGCGGTATCTCAGAGAGCTACATAGGTCAGAGAGGAGGTGTTAGGAACCCATACATAGGTATTGTTCCTGTGATTCTTAAGGGCCTTAATGTAAAGGGCGTTAGCGATATAGAGCCCTACAGATGGCTTAAATTAATTGTAAACGCTTCGGTCAACCCTATAACGGCGATTCTCAGAATGCCTAACGGGGTTATACTTTCTAACGAGTACATCAAGAAGTTAGCGTTCTCGGTTGTCAGTGAAGGCGTTAAGGTAGCGAGGGCCGTAGGTGTAGAGCTACCTAAAGATCCATTTGAGGAATTGGTAGGCGTTGTAAGGGCTACGAGCAGCAACTTCTCCTCCATGCTGCAGGATATTCTAAGGAAGGGGAAAACAGAGATAGATTATATAAACGGTGCCCTAATCACCATCGGTGAGGACGTAGGTGTTGATACCCCTATTAATAAGGCGCTATATCTGTTGGTTAAGTCTCTTGAAAGTAATATAGTTAATGTGTGGTCTCCAGCTATGGAGTACCGCTAGGCATTTTAGTAATTTAAAACATAGTGATAGGGAATGGATGTAATGGAGGACAAGATCCAGCCCCATCAGTACATAAAGTTTAAGAAGGAAGGGATTAAGATAGTCATGGTAACTGCCTACGATAGTATCCAGGCTAGGATAGCTGATGGAGTGGGGGTTCACGGCATCTTAGTTGGGGACTCGTTAGGTATGGTTATTATGGGGTACTCGTCAACGCTGCCAGTAACGCTAAACGACATACTTCACCATCTTAAGGCCGTGCTCAGTGTAAGGCCTAAACCCCTGGTTGTTGCCGACATGCCGTTCCTCTCCTATGAAGTCAGTAGGGCAGAGGCTGTGAGGAATGCAGGTAGGCTTGTTAAGGCTGGTGCTGACGCTGTTAAGGTTGAGGGTGGTGTGGATATTGTGGATAAGGTTGAGGCGATGGTTAAGGCCGGTATACCCGTTATGGGTCACATAGGCTTGAACCCCCAGCGCTACCTCATACTGGGTGGCTATAAGCTACGCGGTAAGAGAGCTGAGGACGCTTTATTGGTATACGAGGACGCTAAGGCCCTTGAGGAGGTAGGTGTATTCTCAATAGTCATAGAGTTTACAGCAGCCGATGTAGCTAAACATATTACGGACTCCGTAAGCGTTCCTACAATATGTATAGGTTCAGGGCCTTACTGTGATGGCCAGATCCTAGTCTTTCATGACATCGTGGGTTTAAACCCATCTCCACCGCTATTCGTTAAGAAGTACGCTAACGTATATGAAGTAATGGTTAATGCACTTATGGGGTTTAAAGACGATGTACAGAAAGGCCTTTACCCAACCCCTCAACATTACAAGCTAATGAAGGATAGCGAGTACGATAAGTTTGTTAAGATGATTAAGAAGAGGCAGGGTAACTAAGTAACTGCGATTGTTTGCTACTGAGGGTTAATGACTACCTCACCCTGGCTAAGCCTTGTTAGCCTGCCTACTATGTGTTTAAGGGCGGCCCTCAAGATTTCGTTGTTATCGTATCCCTCTAAAATAGTCCTCAGGGAGCTCCTTCCAGCCTTCCTAAACTCTCTAACCTTCTTAACGAGTAACGGCATAGCTCTAACGATGTTATCTATAATGGTTATATTAGCTGTTCTGGCAGTCCTAGAGAGCGGGTTAAGGTCTATGGCGATAACGAACTTACCCATTCTTCTCAGCGCCTCAGTCCTATCACCGTCTTCCAGAGGTACTAATATCGTATCGGCCTTTAAGATGCCTTTAGGGCTAACTCTCCTCCTCTCGCTTAGAAGTTCCGGGATCGTTGCGGTTGCATCGCTTACACCAAGCACCTCGCTGGCACCGTGATCTCGGAGAACCTTAGCTATTCTGTTAGCCCGCTCCTCAGTTCTGTAGAATAGGTTAACCTCTATCTTAGCTTTAAGCTCCCTAGACAGCTCTACAACTTCCTTAGGCGTTAGGGCTGCAACGTTGCCGTTAACTGAAATCACCGGGTAGCTAGCTAGTAGGAGTGCTGCTGCAGCAGCCTCTATAGACCTCAGGGAGAACCACGTGGTCTTCTCTCCAATTAGGTAATCAAAGCACTCCCCCCTACCATGGGCTATGAGCCCAGCAAGGGCTACGTACCCCTCTTTAAACCCCTTTATGACCTTCTCCCTTATAACTAGGGATTCATACCTTGGGTGTTCCTTCGGTACCCAGCCCGTGATTGTAGAGCACCCAAGTTCCTGCGTGATAAGGGGTTAATAGCTTAATGGTGCCAAGGTCCTTAAGTTCGCTAAGCACCTCCTCCTCACAGGAAGCGTCGTGAATTATCGCTAATAGGGATTTCTTAACGAAGTATCCGAGGACGCATCCCGACCCGATCAACCCTTTAAGCTTGTCCTTTAAGGCTTCGTCAAGGCTTGAGCTTAGCATGCCTGTTCTCCTACTGAATGTATAGGCGTTTATGAGGAAGCTCTCTAGGGATGGGTTTAGCATGAAGTTCTCATATGCTTTAAACCCTTCCATGAACTGTTTATGAAGACCTTCTACTAACATCTTCGGTGTAGTGAGGGACCCTACGGAGGTAACTGCTACGCGTACCCTCTCCCTTATAGGGAAGGAATCTATATCTCCTACCCCTGGGGGTCCGGGAGAAACTCTAGCTACAAGCCCCCCTCCCTTAATCTCAGCTATTACATCCCCTAAGCCGGTCATGTTAACTACTTCGGCGTAGTGGGCTGCAGTGCCTGCTTTATTAAGTGATACCGAAGCTCCGGACTTTACGAGAAGCCCTACAGCGTAAGCTATGCTTAAGGCAGCGCTTAAGCCTAAGCCCTCACCGAGCTCCCCCCTACTGTAGCACTTAATGCCTACTCCCCTACCCCTTACCCCTAGGAACCTCTCGATCGACCTAAGGTGGTTGCTGAAGTCTAAACACTTACCGTTAACCATAGTGCTGCATATGTCCTGGCCGTGTACGTATATGCTTAGTAACGCAGGTGGGTAAAGGGTTAAGCCAGCACCTAGCGACCCGCTTGCTAGAGGATCCTGATTTATTATGGGGACCCAGAAACCGCTAAGGTGAAGAGGTATCTGAGCCCTTGCTAGGAGCAACCCTATCCCTCACAATATCTAGGAGAACTCTAGCTATGTGTGTTTTAGGTGCTTTAGGTATCTCTTTAATTAAGCCGTCCCTACACAATATTATAACCTTGTTAAAGTCTGAAGCAAAACCTATACCTGCCTCACTAACGTCATTAGCAACCACTATGTCAAAACCCCTCGTCCTTAACTTATTAAGAGCCCTCTCTTTAACTATCTCCATATCTCCATGAGCATACTCCGCTGCGAAACCAACTAGCAATCTCTTAAAGCGTTCTCTAACCCTTAAGGATATCTTAGGTGTAGGTACCAGCGATACATCTGGAACAGTCTTATCTACTGACAGCCTCTCCTTGAAGGTCTTGGAAAACTTAAAGTCTGAGGGGGCTGAGGCCATAATAACTACGTCGTACTTAGACATGTCTAGCTCCTTAATAACGGCGTTAAGCATTTCCTCAGTAGTTGTTACGCTAACGCCCCTTACGTAGTATGGAACCTGCTCGTTGGTGGGACCATACACTAGGGTTACGTTAGCCCCTCTAAAGAAAGCCTCCCTCGCTAAAACTATCCCCATCTTCCCCGTGCTGGGATTGGTAATGAACCTTATTGGGTCAAGATACTCTCTAGTTGGCCCAGCTGTTATGAGGATCCTTAACCCCTTAAGATCTCTCCCTCTAAGGGTTGTAGCCGTAACTGCGTGAACTATGTCCTGGGTCGCTGGGATCTTTACCTTACCCTCAGTTACGTCTGGAGGTATAACGGTAACTCCACACCTTAGTAGCTGGTTTATAGCCCTTTGAACCTGGGGAGACCTCCATAAACCTAAGTGCATTGCTGGGGCAACTATGATGGGTTTACCGAGACCCATTAAGTTTATAGCTGTCAGCGTTACCGAGGTATCTGCAATACCTAAGGCGATCTTTACTAAGGTATTAGCTGTTGCCGGGGCTATGAGCATTGAATCGCACTCCCTACCTAAGCTAACATGCCCAACCTCACCCCTAAAGTCAACGAAGACCTTACAGCCCGTTGCCCACTCCATAACCGTAGGTGAGAGGAGCCTTGCCGCTTTACGACTCATTACGGTAAATACCGTAGCCCCCCTCCTAATTAACTCCCTAGCTATATCCGGCACCCTATACAGCGCTACCGACGACGTTATACCTAGGACAATGCATATCCCCCTTAACTCATCGCTATACTTAAACCTGATCTCGCTTGCTGGATGCCACTTTAATGACTCCATTAACAACCCTCTAATGATAAACTTAATATCTCAACTAAAATAAACTACCCTGCGGGAATATTGGTTGGAGGGGCTCAGGGAAGTCTTAATAAGGGAGGCGCGTAAGGAGGACCTCGACCAGGTCATCAATATAAACCTGGTATCACTGAAGGAGCACTACCCGAGAAGCTTTTGGAGAGATCACTTAATGCTCTGGGGCAAGGCATTTCTCGTAGCTGAGCTAACCTCTAGGGTGGTTGGATACGTTATGTGCCGCGCAGAGACAGGCGTAGGGTATTTGAGAAGTAGTTGGAGGAGGTTAGGCCATGTAATTAGCATAGCCGTACACCCTAACTACAGACGTAGAGGTATCGGGACAAAGCTAATGGTTAAAGCAATTGAGAGGCTTAGAGAGTACTACCGGGCTGAGGAGGTCTACCTAGAAGTAAGGGTGAGCAATGAGCCAGCCATTAAGCTCTATGAGAAGCTAGGCTTTATGAAGGCTAAGGTCTTAAGGCACTACTACCTAGATGGCGAGGATGCGTACTTAATGGTTAGGGAGACCAGCTAATTCTTCTTAAGGAAGCGTGCGTATATGCTTACTGCCTTACCTAACCTTATAACTTTAACTAACACGTATCTTAACTCATCCGCATACCCAGCCGAAATAACCCTTACACCTTGACCTAGTACGCATACACCAGCTCTCCTACTATGCGCTGTTAGCACTAAGCTAGGGTTGAGCAACCTACATACATCGCTAACCTCTAACAAACCCCTTCTCACACCTAACTCATTAACGCTATCTAAGCAGCCACGAGGCGGGAAGTGGGTTACGAGGATATCAACATGAGCCTTCAATCTCTCGACTAAGTTAATGACCCTCCTGATGTTCTGGCTAGGCTCTAGGCCTCCAATGCCCACGACGTTAAACCCGTTAATGTTAACCACCCTCCCATCGAGGAGTACGTTGACGCTTCTAGCTGATTTAGTTAAGTATATATCGTCCATGTCCCCGCTTACTACTAGAAGATGAACATCCTTAACGGCTTTAACAGGGTCTATTAGCAGGTCCCCGCCTGTAATGAGGCATGTTGGTGCGTGTCTCGCAGCTATGTAGCTCACCAGCTCGTGCACCTCTACATCCTTGAAGGGGGAGTTAGAGATGAATGCTATTTGTAAAGCGTTCAAGAGTTCTCACCATGAGGTCCAATGAAACTGCTGACGCTACAACGTCTGATATAGAGCCTAGGTTCACCCTCATAGTTCTGAACCAGCTATCTAAATCGCTAACAACCTGATCTGCTAGGCGTATTGACTCCCTAACCAATATAGCGAAGGAAATCCCCCTAGACCTAGCTACGGTGGTATCGTTGGTTACTGATGATAGCCTTACATGCTCTTCAGAGACCTTATTAAGGTACCTCTTTAGATCGCTTAGGTCGTTAACCTCTTTGAGCTTAGCGTATACCGTGAAAGTATATGGAAAAACCTCCATAACCTCGTATGAGGCGAGGTCCCAGTATCTTGAGATGGACAGGATATCGTATAACGTGAATTTGCTGAGGTTCTCAACATCGGTTATTGATGGGGCCTTCCCAAAGAACTCACCCTTATAGGATGGTGAGGAAATTGTTATAGCTTCATAGAAATTCTTAACACTGGATTTTCTGAGGCTTGTGTATATGAAGTCCCTTAACCCATCAACGTTATTTAAAGGTTCTAAACCATCTAACCATAACCTAAATATGGAGGCTGTAAGGGGTATAGATATTATTAGGTACCCTAGGGAGGTGTTCGATGATATCAATGGGTGGTTTACAGATAATTTAACACCTTTAAGTATATAGCTTGAGATATCTAGATGTTCTCGTTTTAAAACCCTAGATAGCATTTCGACGAATACCTCCTGAAGACCTATTGAGCTTAAGGCGAACTTTAGCATGTCAAGGTCCTTAATACTCTTCAAATAAGATACTGTGGAAACCTTACCTTCAGCTAGAGCCTCTAATACTAAGCCTGCAGCTATTGAGGTAGCGGTGGATGCAGTAATAAGGCTAT
>NJEF01000022.1 GCA_002255065.1 Desulfurococcales archaeon ex4484_204
TACTAACCCTAACACCGCCTGTCTCTAGATCAACGGTAACATCCGCTACAATAGCTCCGAACGTGTACGTTACATAGGGAGCACCCTGGCCTGTCTCCTCATCCCACTCCGCTGGAGGGGCTCTATAGAAGCCGAACTCCTGGAGCGGTACACCGAGCCAGAAACACTGTTCAACCAAGTCCTTCCACGCTACCCTCTTCGATGGGTCCTTAGAACAGTAGACCTCTGGGGCCTTAATAACTACGTCGCTGGGCGAGCACTTCAGCATTCCTGCAGCAACCTCGTTGAGCCTTCTCCTTAACTTGTAGGCAGCATTAACAGCTGCTGCACCACCCATTACAGTGGTCCTAGACGCTACCGTAGGCCCTGCATCAGGGGTAGCTGCGGTGTCGGGGTTCTCAACCCTGAAGTACTCAGGCGGTACCCCGAGTATCTCCGCAGCTATGAGGACGAGGCCCCAGACAGCTCCCTGGCCCATATCCATAAGTCCTGTCCTGAAGGTTATGGAGCCATCCCTATTAACTATCAGCGTCACGGATGAGTAATCAGCACCTTCAACACCTATCGAGTTGCCATGCCATAGTAGAGCAATACCTATCCCTCTCCTCACAGTGCCTTCCTGCCTAGCGTACTCCTCCCTCCTCCTATACCACTTAGCCGCCTCAACAGCCTTTAGGAGGGCCTCCTCTAAACCAACTCCGTGCTCCTCTGTTAGGAGCTGGCCGTGAACTGTTCTATCACCTACCCTAAGTATGTTTTTAAGCCTGAGGTCTACGGGGTCCATACCTAGCTCTTCAGCAATTACATCCATCTGACGCTCAACAGCGAACGTTACTTGAGGGCCTCCGAAACCTCTAAAAGCACCTGCGTAAACCCCGTTAGTGTAAACTGCTAAGGTATCCACCCTAGCGTTAGGTACCTTGTAAGGACCTACGGAATGCACCGTGGCCCTCCACGCAACGAAGGGGCCTAGCGATGCATAGGCACCGGTATCCAGTACTATATTTGCTTCAACCGCGAGTATCGTGCCGTCCCTCTTAACCCCATGCCTGTACCAAGCCACCAAGGGGTGTCTCTTGCTATGGCCTATAATGGATTCCTCCCTAGTATGTATAGCTATTGCTGGCCTCCCCGTGTAGTAGGCTGCTAACGCGGACTTAGCGCCTACCTCGTTAGCTACGTCCTCCTTACCTCCAAAACCGCCCCCTACTGCCGGAACTATGACTCTGACCATGTTCTGGCTAAGCCCTAGCACCCTAGACACTGCCTTCCTTACATCGAAGGGACACTGGGTTGTAGCTATTATCGTTACCCCACCATCGGGTTCAGGTACGGCTATCGCTGCCTCAGGCTCTAGGTAGGCGTGCTCAACATACTGGGTTCTGTACTCATTCTCAACCACTACATCAGCTTCCTTAAAGGCCTTCTCAACATCTCCCTTCCTTATCTTATACCTAGCTACTACATCCGACCCCTTCTCGTCATGTATGAGAACGTGATCCCTCTCCTTTAGGGTTCTCAGATCAACTATTTGAAGAGGGTCGGTGATTACAGGGAGCTTCTCGTACTCAACGTAGACCCTATCGCCCGCCTCCCTCGCTACGTAGGGGTCCTTAGCTACTACAAGAGCTACTATATCCCCTATGTACCTTACCTTTCTATCAGCTATTAACGGCTGATCAGGTATTACGTAGCCTACATCGTTTACACCGGGGATGTCCTTAGCCGTTAAAACCTTAAGCACGCCCTGCTGCTTTAAAGCCTCGCTTACATCCACCCTCTTAATTAGGGCGTGCGCATACCTCGTCCTAACGCTGTGCACGAAGACTAGGTCCTTATAGAAGCTCGCGTAGTCCGCTGTGAAGAGGGCCTTACCCATCACCTTCGATAAGGCATCCCAGCGCTGTACTACCTTACCAATATACAGCAGCTCACGGTCCTTAAACCTATCGAAGACTTCCTCAACAATGCGCACGTACTCAGGGATCCCTGCCATCGCTTCTCACCCCCTTAAATAAAGCTCCTTCTTAACGTCCTCAACGTCAAAGTACGTCCTCCCCTCCTTAATGTACTTAGCAGCTAGTTTAACTGCCTCCACGAACCTTAGATAGCTACCGCACCTGCATAGCTGCCCTCCTAGGGCGTCCTTGATCTCCTCATCGCTTGGGTCGGGGTTTCTGTCCAGCAACCACTTAGTAGCTAATATAACTCCGGGGAAGCAGAAACCACATTGAACACCTAGGGTGTCCAGGAACGCCTTCTGAACAGCGTGGATCATCCCCTCAGGGGCTAGCCCCTCAAGGGTTACCACCTCCCTTCCATTAGCCCTAATAGCTAACACCATGCACGATGGGACTAGGTGGCCATCCATTATAACAACACACGTACCACACTCACCCCTACCGCAACCCTCCTTAACGCTTAGCAAGCCCAGCTTATACCTCAATACGTCGATCAACCTCTCATAGGGTTTTACCATAACCTCCCGCTCTACCCCGTTAACAGTAATTCTTACCTTGATATCCGGGTACTCCTCCACGACCTCCCGAGGCCCGCTTTCAGGCTTAGCTACCGCCATAAGCCTCACCCCCCTCAATCCTCGATTTTATCTTGAGTAAGGCCCTCTTCATTAAAACCTTAGATAGGTCGAGCCTGTACTCAGCGGAGGCCCTGTAGTCATCGATCCTCCTCATCTCCCTAGGTAGTACGTTGCTGCACGCCTCACTAATAACCTCCGATCTAAACTCCTTACCCTTTAAGAAATCCTCCGTTTTAAAGGCCCTGCCAGGGTAGGGCTCCCCCATGCTATCGAAAGCTAACCTAACGTCAGCTATCCTGCCACCATCTAGGTGCATGTACGCACCGACAATGACGTAGCCCATTGAGTGACCCCACCTCCTATCGAATTTTAGGAGGACTGTTGAGGATCCTTTAGGGGTCTCCTTAAACCTCACCTCCGTAATCAGCTCCGTAGGTGTTAAGACGGTCTCCCTCTTACCCCTGAACAGCTTACTTAACGGCACCCACCTCTCGCCGTCAACGCTAACTAACCTGACCTCAGCGTCTAGGGCTAGGAGGAGTATTACCACATCGGATAAGGGGTGCGCAGTACCTATGTTACCGCCGACGGTGGCTATAGCCCTTAAGTACGGTGCGCCGAACTGCTTGTAAGCATCCATAAACCCTAGATACCTCCTATCCCTAGCTAGGCCTGACGCGTTAAGCTCCTCTATGGTCGTTAAAGCCCCTATCCTAACCCACCCGTCACCACGCTTAACAAACGCTAGCTCCCTCCTCAACGGCCAGAGGTCGAGGACCTTCCTAGGTCTTTTAACCCCGTCCCTCATTAATACTAAGAGGTCGGTGCCGCCAGCCATAGGAGCTGCCTCAACACCCTCCCTCTTAAGAAACTCTAGGGCGTCCTCAAGGCTTGATGGTATGTATACGTTAAATCTTAAGATGTTTATCACCTAACTCATTTTAAGGCTGAGGTATAAAACTTTTCAGTTATTCAGTAATGATCGCTCAGCTACACCTCCTCCTAGCCAGGTAGAGGGAAATTAACTGCTATTAATTAAAAAGCGCTAGCTTGGACCTTCCCGCTTAAGTAGTCCTTAACTATGCTTAAACCCCTTACCTCCACGCCTCTTAACATAGCTACCAGCTCTGCAGCTATGGACATAGCTATCTCCTCAGGTGTTTCAGCACCTATGTCGATACCTACAGGGGCTCTAAGCCTCTTAACCAGTACATCCCTAGGGACCCCATCGTTAATTAACCTCTTAATGAACTCAATGACCTTCCTCCTACTACCCAGTAGACCTACGTACAGGGCCTTGCTCCCCAACGCCTCCCTAGTTACTACGTAATCAGCTTCGGGCTCGCCGTGCGTAACGAAAACTACGTCGCCCTCCCTAACCATAGACCCTATCTCCCTAGCTACCCTTTCAATATCCCCTGAAAGCCTCCTCAATGAGTAAGGGAAGATGTCCCTAGAAACCAGGTCCGGGTTAGGGTCAGCTACAACAACTTTAAACCCGAGGAAGTTAAGCGTGTCAGCTAAGGGCTTACCAACCCTCCCGGTACCGAAGACAAACGTAGTTATGGAGACATACCCCCGCAGATAAGGCCGGTGTCTACAGCCCCCTCTATAGGCCTCCCAACGAAGGAGTACTTAAGGAGCCTGGACCTTCCGTCCGTAATAGCCTTTAAAGCCTCCTGAACCACGTGTTTCTCAAAAGACCCTCCCCCTAGTGTACCGAACACCCTTCCATCGTCATAAACAACGATCTTAGCCCCTACATCCCTAGGCCCTGACCCCTCCTTCCTCACGATAACGCATAGAGCAACCCTCCTACCCTCCCTAACCCCGTTGAAAGCATACCTTAAGACATCCTCATCAGTGAGGTTCCTTAATAAAGGGCGTTTCAACACAACACACCGTAGTGGTAGGTGTAGCAGGGTTTTTAAGGCGTTAACCGCTAGGAACTTAAACCCCTACGCTACAGGATGTTACGGGCTATACCATGCATTTAGTAACAGCCGTGGTGCTAGCAGCGGGGCTCTCCTCTAGATTCCCAGGGAATAAGCTGTTGTACGAGGTGCGGGTATGCGGGCGTAGTAAGCCCTTAATAAGGCACACCGTTGAGAAGTTCAGTGCGTTGTTCGATGACACCGTGGTAGTCGTAGGTCATGAAGCGTGGGAGGTCCTTAACGCCCTTAAGGACCTCCCGGTTAAGTTCGTCTACAACACTAACTACACCGTCGGAATGTCTGAATCAGTTAAGGTGGGGGTGAGAGCGGTTATGAAGTACTCAAGTGCTGTAGCAATACATCCAGGCGATGTAACCTTTATACTCCCCAGGACACTTAGGGAGCTCCTAGCAAAAGCTAGGGAGCTCATTAATGAGGGAGTGGGCTTCGTGCTCATACCTAGGTACCGCCCTATAGGTAAGGGCGGCCATCCGCTAATAATCCATAGGGATTTATTGAGGGATGCTTTAAACATTAATGAGAGGGGAATGGGGTTGAAGGAGTTTCTCAATAGAAACCGTGATAGGGTGATATACTACGACACCGGCGACGTAGGCGTTATCGCAGATATAGATACGCTAAACGATATTAAAAGGAATTACTGGTTATTAGAACGTGAGTGCAGGGAGGCTAGCCCTGCGTGACCTACAAAATGCTGTTCTAAGGCACTAGCACCTACCGGAGTTAGGAGGTAATTAAAGCTAATAGCTAACATTATTAATTCCCTTAAGCAATATAAGCACATAAGTAGATTTAAGGGCATTCTCTACATCTATAGGGGGGTGTGAGCTGGTTAGAGGGTTTCTTGAGATTAGATTCCACGGTAGAGGAGGGCAGGGTGCCGTAACAGCTGCTAACATCTTGGTGCTAGCTGCTTACAACATAGGTTTATGGGCTCAGGCATTCCCTTTCTTTGGAGCTGAGAGGAGGGGAGCGCCTGTAACAGCCTTTGCCAGGATAGGTAAGGTAAGGATTAGAACGAGGTCTATGATACGTAACCCGGACGTTGTAGTGATCCTGGATCCTCAGCTTTTAAAAAGCACCGATGTTCTTAAAGGCCTCAAGAATGGAGGTAAAATCGTTATAAATAGCCCTAGTGCTACCGGTACGGGTTTAGGGAACTACATCATCTACTATGTTGATGCAACTAAGATCGCTCTAGACCTAAACCTGGTTTTAGCTGGGTGGCCGCTTGTGAACACTGCAATTCTGGGGGCTCTAGCTAAGGCCATAAACATACCTATAGGGGCGGTTGAGGACGCTGTAACTGCGTATCTAGGTGGGAGAGGCGGTGATGTAAACGCTCTTGCTGCAAGAAAAGCATATAATGAGGTGAGAGTTATTGAGCACTGAACGCTACCTCCCCTTAGCTAGGCCCGTAGTAGGTGTCTCCGGTAAGACGGGGACATGGAGGATTGAGAGGCCTGTAATCAATTACTCGAAGTGCATTAAATGCGGGCTGTGCTGGCTCTACTGCCCCGATAACGTGATAGAGATTGTTGAGGGTAGCGCTGAGTACGTCAAGATAGATTACGACTACTGCAAGGGGTGCGGTATATGCTCCAATGTATGCCCCACTAAGGCAATAAGCATGGTTCCTGAGGGGTGATACCGTGATTAAGCCCCTTACGGGTAACTACGCGGCTGCTTGGGGAGCTAGGCTAGCAAGGGTTGGCGTGGTGTCGGCGTACCCCATAACGCCTCAGACAACCATAGTTGAGAAGCTCGCTGAGTTTATTGAGAGGGGGGAGATGGATGCTAGGATAATTAGGGTTGAGTCTGAGCACTCAGCGCTGTCTGCGGCTTGGGGTGCTGCATTAGGTGGTGTTAGAGCTTTCACAGCGACGGCGTCCCACGGGCTGCTGTACATGCATGAAATGCTGTGGTGGGCTGCTGGCTCTAGGATACCGCTCGTTATGGCCGTGGTTACGAGGACTATCGGGCCTCCATGGAATATATGGACCGATCACTCGGATATAATGGGCCAGAGGGATACTGGGTGGCTAATAATGATGAGCGAGCATAACCAGGAGGTTTTAGACTCCATTATTCAGATGTTTAAGATATCTGAGGACCCTAAGGTATTCCTACCAGGTATTGTTGGGCTCGACGGCTTCATACTTAGCCATACAACGGAGCCCGTTGATATCCCCGACCAGGACGTTGTCGATAGGTTCCTCCCAGAGAGGAGGCAGCCATACATCCTTAAGCCTGGGGACCCGCTGATAATGGGTAACATACCCTCGGATCTGAGGGATAACGTGAAGATGAGGTGGGACATACATAGGTCTCAGGAGAGAGCTAAGGGAGTTATAAGGGATGTTGATCGGGAGTGGGCGAAGCTTACTGGGAGGTCTTACGGAGGGCTCGTAGAGCGGTATAGGTGTGATAACGCTAAGTACCACATCATTGGAATGGGTGCCTGGGTAGGTGATATGAAGGAGGCCGTCGATATATTGAGGGATATGGGGTATGGGATAGGGCTTGTTAAGGTTAGGTACGTGAGGCCCTTCCCGGGTGAGGAGATAGCGGAGACCTTAGCTAGCTCTAAGGGCGTCATAGTTTTTGATAGATCTGTATCGCCGGGATCTGCCGGCCCGCTCTACTTGGATGTTCTATCCCATGCCTACATACATGGGGTTAGGGTACCTATACAGAACGTGCTAGCTGGTATAGCAGGGATTGATGTAGGGTACGACGACATAATTGGTGGGGTCACCATGTTTATTAACGCCTTAGAGGAGGGGAGGTGGCCCCTACCCAGTAAGATTCAGTGGTATTTTGGGGGTGGTGAGTGGTGGCCTTAAGTATTAAGGCATTACCCAAAAAGAAGTACGTCCTCCCAGGAAACGCTGCATGCCCTGGATGCCCGGAGGCGATCGGGTTAAAGTACGTGGGTATGGCTTTAGGTGATAGAGCTATCCTTGTTATACCTGCTGGCTGCACCTCAGTTATTCAAGGGCTTGCACCGGGGTCAGGGCTATCGTTCCCTATAGCTAACGTGCCGTTCGCCTCATCGGATGCTGTTGCTGCTGGTCTATCCGCAGCTATCGATGCTAGAGGGGAGGATGGGGTTATAGTCGTTTGGGCCGGGGATGGGGGGACGGCGGATATAGGTTTCGCTACCCTCTCAGGAGCTGCTGAGAGGGGTGATAATGTAATCCACGTATGCGTTGATAACGAGGCATATATGAATACCGGGATTCAGAGGTCGTCGCTGACACCTTACGGTGCGTGGACCACGACTACGTGGACAGGGAAGAGGGAGGGTAAGAAGGAGATGCCCTTAATAATGCTCATGCATAGGGTGCCCTACGTAGCTACAGCAAGTATTGCTTACCCAACGGACTTCATAGAGAAGTTAAGGCGTGCTGCAGATATGAAGGGCTTTAAATACATACACCTCCACGCACCATGCCCTGTAGGGTGGAGGTTTAACCCCTCGAAAACCGTTGAGGTCGCTAGGCTAGCTGTTCAGACAGGGATGTGGATCCTTTTTGAAGCTATTAACGGGAGGGTGAGGATAAGCCCGTTTAGCCTGCCCTACAAGGATAGGAAGAGGAGGAAGCCTTTAGAGGACTATCTAAAGGTTCAAGGTAGGTTTAGAGGTATTGGTAGAGAGGATATAGAGCGTATTAAGTCTATGATCGATGATGCGTGGAATACCCTGCTAAAGTTCACTTAAAGATTATGTTAAGTACTGCAGCCATTACCGATATCGCTATCCCAACGATTATAACCATTATCGGTGAGATCTTAACCTTCGCCTCAACGTCTTCAAAGAACCTAACCAGGCCCGCTGCGGTTAGGGGGCCCTCACTCCTTCTCCTCCTCCTAGGGGGCATCAGATCACCAATTCATAGTATGTATAGAGGGTTTAAAAATAATTGAAAGCTAGTTCTATGAAGGGTGTGAAATGGTTTCAATAACTGAGGCGCAGGAGTTGATGAGGAAGTACTACTACCACAGGGATAGCGCTAGAGGTCTCTACGCTACATTCACATGGTTTGTTGAAGAGGTTGGGGAGCTAGCTGATGCAATACTATCAAATAACCTAGGTTTAGTAGAGGAGGAGGTAGCTGATGTACTGGCATGGCTACTCTCTATAGCTAACCTTCTTAACATAGACGCTGAAGAGGCTTTTAAAAGGAAGTACCTAAGCCCTAAACCTCCTCAGTAGTTTAGTGGGATTAAAAACCCACTCCAAAGGAAGCAGAGGGGTCACCTTAAGGCTTCAGACAATGAACTAGTATCGATAAATACTGACCCCCTAACTTCTTGTCCAGAATTCCTAGAGAATTAAATTAATGATAGTACTATATTAGCTAGATGTATTTGTAAATATTTATAAATAATTATACAAACAATTTATATAAATAGTCTAGGTTCTAAACTTACATTACACTGTTACTATTCCAGAGGAAGTTAGGGGGTCCGGGACTTCATACTAAGCTCTGTGTATAAACTCTGTGGAAAGTGGGATATATGTGGGATGCACAAGAAATTGAGGGGTTACCTAAACCACGCACCCTTAGGTCTTGTCATGGAGCAGAGCTTCTCCCTACCATACCTTCTCAACGGTTTTACTAGGTGTTTAATAGCGCTGTCCTTCGGGATGTAGTGACCCCTTAACTGGTCTCTCCTAATAACGATGACCTCCTTCTCAGCGTTTAACGTTCTAAACCCGCACTTCACGCACTTCCACCCCTTACCCCTCCCTGCCGACTTCATCCTAGCTCCGCATACTGAGCACCTAGGGTTTATGTACTTAACCAGGTTAACGGGGTTAACGAACATTTTCTCCACGTGGAGTACTACACCTATACCGCTCCAGTGTTTAAACACCCCGCAAGCCCTAACCTCGTCACCGCTAATTAGCTCTCTAGACACGGACGTCATACAGGTCTCCCTAAACACGACAGCCCTCACCGAACAGCCCCCATCGCTAATAGTTAGCATGACATCGCCTCCACGCAATACCCTAGGTTTACCAGTAACCCTACCTTCAACGCAGCCCGCCTGGTAAGGCCTTACATCGCTAACACTCCTTAAGATAGAGTGGTGGGGGTTAGCCCCCTGGTTAGTCCTGAAAATAACCCACCCACTCACGTCCTCACATATATCGACGCTCCTCAACGCATCAACTAAGGTTAGGGGGTCCTCACCTCTAATACCTAGCAGTACGGGGTCAGGCCCGTGAGGGCTCACCAATGCCCTCCCCCTCTCGTAATCGTAATTTAGGAATGTGTACTCCATATACTTCTGATCCATGATCTTAATAGACCCCTCATCTACACACCTAGTAGGGTTCACAGTGTTATCCCAGCTCCTATAAACTATGAGCTCGTACGTGCAGTCCTCATTTACTAAGCCCCCAATGCTAGCTAGCGCACCTATGACACCCCTACTAACACCTAGTGGTAGTATCACCCTATCCTCTAACTCAGAAATAGCCCTGGTAAGGAAGTCCCTATGGACGTAATCAGTTAACGCCTTAAGATACATTCTCCTAAGCACGTTAGGGACCTCACTACCCAGATAGATGGCTATACCGGGTTGCGAATTACCTCCTAACAGCTTTAAGTAATTCTTAACGATCGAGGTCACAGTCCTCACTAAGTTATCGATATTAGAGACAGCAGTTCTAACGCGTAAGACGACAGCGCCGTTGCCCCTAGTTTTGAACGGTATTGCCGGGTTAAGCCTTACTAGGTTGGGATAGTCGATGAACTCCAGATCTTGGCCGAACCTGCTTACTAACCCCTTAAGTACGAGGTATGAGGCGTGAGTAGTGCACCCCCCGAAGGGAGAGTCAACGCTATCGAGCCCTATATGTACATTAATTAAAACCATTATTTGTTAACCGTGGTAGGGTGGGCAGTAGCTACTTAACGAACTTCTTCCCCTCAACAACGATCATCGTGAGCGTCGACCTTACCTTAGGTATCTTCCTTATCTTACTCGATATGATCTCCTTCAACGCCTCAGTAGTTGAAGCCTGAACCTTAGCCACTATGTCGTAGACCCCATAGACTATGTATGCCTCAACAACACCGTCAATGCTTCCTAGGGTATTGAGGACCTCCTCCTCAGTCCCTATATCCGTGTTTAAGAGAACCACAGCTTCAGGCATTTACTACCCCTACCTAATTGGTCAGGTCACGCTATATAAATTTTAACTTACTTACCCAAAGCCTATGAGGGAGTGCCTTAAGTGGCTAGCGGTTGTGAGGGCGTAAGGATATACGTTATAAGGGTTAAGGGGGACGACCCAAAGAAGTCCACAGCTCTAAAGCTAGTTAGGCTGGGTTTAGCTAGAAGGATAGGTATATTTGAGAGACTCCCCAGGCATTCAGTACTACTAAATCCGTTTGTCAAGAGGCTTCTATCCCCCAGCGATAACGTTAACGTAAGGAGAGGCGGTATAGCCGTTCTAGACACCTCGTGGAACCTAGGGCTTGCAGCTCTTAAGAGGGTGTTTAGGGAGGTACGGGGAGGGGTTCATAGAGCCCTCCCAGCCCTCTTCGCCGCTAACCCTATAAACTATGGAATAGCTATGAAGCTCAGCAGTGCTGAAGCTATAGCTTCAGCACTCTACATAACCGGGTTAAGGGAGTGTGCTCTAGAAGTTCTAAGCAAGTTTAAGTGGGGAGAGACCTTCCTAACCCTCAATAAATCCCTGCTAAACGCCTACGCCAGCGCGCTTAGCTACGAAGACGTTGTCAGCATACATGAAGGCATATTGGAGAAGGTTAATGAGGCTTAACAGCGTTAGGGCCCGGTGCCAGCTATAGCCCGCCTTCTGTACTACGGCGGCATTGGACTCTGCGGCCTACCCGCACCTCACGCGGCCCTCATCGGTGCTGCTTGGCCTTGCTCCCGGGAGGACGGCCGTTTCAACGCATCCACCACCATACATCAGCGGGTTACTGACTACCTGTTACCAGGTAGTCCTCACCGCGTCATCGACATAGGGTGGCGGCCGTTTCGTTTCTGTGCCGTTGCCACGGATCTCCCCGTACCCCTTACGGGGTTCCCGTGCCGCGCGGAGGGCGGAGCTTCCTCAGGGCCTACCCCCGTAGCCGCCAGCCAGCTCCGGGCCCAAATAACATGCTGCTTTAAGGGATTATTAAGTCGATCATATTAAGGCTTAAAACCTTGTAAAGTATTTAAGTTATACGAGTGTGCGGTGGGCCGGTAGCTCAGCCTGGAAGAGCACGCGGCTTGCACCCGCGAGGCCCCGGGTTCAAATCCCGGCCGGTCCACCACCCAAAACCTTAAAGTAGGACTCCTTATCTACTTTTATTTCCTAGACCAATATAGGAGCCGGGTATGTTTAATGTCAAGGCTTAAATCAGCTGTTGAGCCTGAAGACATTACCGGTAAGCAGTATCACGTAGGCCTTAAGCCGGGAGATATCCCAAAGTTCGTGCTTCTCCCCGGGGATCCGGAAAGGGTTCCCAGGATAGCTAAGTATTGGGAGGAGAGGAGGGAGATTTCTAAGCACCGTGAATACGTTACGTATGTAGGGAGGTATAAGGGTGTTCCCATAGCATCCACATCAACGGGCATTGGGGGGCCGGCAACAGCTATAGCTATCGAGGAGCTGTTAAGGGTTGGGGCAACCACGTTTATCCGCGTCGGGACTACTGGGGCGCTTCAAGACTTTATAAGGCTAGGGGACATTATAATAAGCACGGCAGCGGTGAGGTATGACGGGACCAGCAAGATCTACGTGGACGTCGAGTATCCCGCGGTAGCAAGCTACGAGGTCGTTATGGCGTTAATCGAGGCAGCCGAGTCATTGGGCGTGCCCTACCACGTAGGCATAACGGCTAGTAGTGATAGCTTCTACATAGGGCAGGGGAGGCCGGGCTATAAGGGCTACTTACCGAGCAGGTGGAGAAAGGTGGAGAAGAGGCTTGCGGAATTAAACGTCCTAAACTTCGAGATGGAGGCCGCAACCCTATTTACGCTAGCGAACATCTATGGTGTAAGGGCTGGCGCTGCATGTGCTGCCATAGCTAATAGAGCTACTAACGAATTCATTCCGGATATAGGTGTTGAGGACGCGATCCGCGTAGCTAATGAGGCCGTTAGAGTGCTTAACGAATGGGACCAGGTTAAGAAGAGGAGGGGCTCTAAGTACCTATCCCTGAAAATGATCGTTAATGAGCTGGGAAAGGGGTGACTGCCGGAAGGCCCCTCTCTTAGCATAGGTGGCGTTAATGGTTAAGATACTTATAACGAACGCTAAAGTACTCACAATGTCCGAGAAGCACGAGTTGCTAATAGATAGAGGCTTTATCTATTTAAGGGATGGAAGGGTAGAGGCTATAGGGAAGGGAGAGCCCCCTGAGGAGTTAAGGTATCCCGAGCTCCTCATAAGTGGTGAGGGCCGCTTGGTTACCCCCGGCCTCTCATCAGCTATAACGGCTGTGAGCCTATACCCCCTTAGGTACAGGGTTAACGACCTAGCCTGGAATGACTTAAGCGATTACATGTCGATGCTGACGAGAACCGACCTCTACTACCTAGCAGCGCTATCGTTCATGGAGTTAGTCAGTAGAGGGGTTACTTCAGCGTTAGTAGCTGATGTGTTCCTAGACAACGTTGCTAGGGCAGCTAACGACGTAGGTATATACGTAACACTAGCTGTTCCCTACGAGTGCGGTATAAAGGACTTCGAGCCGGAGAGCGAGGTGAAGCTACTGCTTAGTCGATGGCATGAGAGAGTTGAGGGTGTTAAAGCAGCTGTGCTTTACTGCGGCGACCCACCGTCGAGGTTCGTTAATGAGATGGCTTCACTAGGGCTAAGGGTCTATGCGTTAAAGCCGAGGACCGCAAGGGGCGACGTAATCTCAGTAAACCCCGTGGAGGGTGGGGGTAGGAACGTAATCAGGTATGGTGGGGACGTAGTTAGGTGGTCACCTGGAGAGGGTCTAGGTATAGGTGTAAGGCCTTCATATAGCATGGTGGATGTTGTAAAGGAAGTTACGTGGAGGCTTAAAGTACACCCCCTCGACGTTATTGCGGCTGCATCGACCTTAAACACGAGGCTCTTAGGCTTCTCTAACATGGGTTCCCTAGACGTAAGCTCCAAGGCGAACATAGTTATGTTTAATACCTCAGAACCCCCGGGATGGCCGGTGCCCTCATCGTTGGAGCCGTTAGTGAGGGCTATAGTTGAGGGGGATTTAAGAGTGGAGACTGTTATAGTTAACGATGACGTAGTTGTAGATGGAGGGGAGACGCTCACAGTCGGTACGGATATAGTTCGAAGAGCTGTTAGGAGGTTAGGTGATTTAATTAAAAAATTTGTTTAGGTGTAAGACCTTGTTACCCCTCCTCCTCAACAACCTCCTCCTTGGCTACCTCAGCAGCCCTCGCCTTAATGTACTCTATAATCTTCTCAGCCTCCTCCCTACTTACATACCTAGCTGACCTAGTGAACGTCTCTATGTTCTCCCTTAACACGTCCTCAACCCTCCTACCGTTTAAGGCTAGCTTTATCTTCTCAACTATCATCGGGCTAGGCTCTAACGCTGCTCCCTTCTTTATGTAGGCCAGCTCCTGATCTACTGGTATAACCTCGAAAGCACCGACCTCCCTCTCACCAAGCTTTAGCATGAATATCTGGTCCCCATCAGCTGTCTCACCGACCTTCTCAATGGAGTACTGTACGGCAGCCTCCATTATAGCTCCCGCCTGAGCCACTACCTTACCAAGGACCTCCTTTATCTGCTCGTCAGGCAGCCTCCTAAACGCCTCTATCCTTAAAGTATCGAACTTCCACTCTATAGCGCCTGGCTTAACCTCATAGTCTATTGTTACCCTAACCACGTCGCCTTTATCTATCCTCAGCTCGTCTACGAATACCCTATACAGCACCTTATTTAGCTGGGCAACGTAAAAAGCGACCTCGCTGGGCTTTATAATGCCCTCCTTGAGAGCTCCCCTAAGCTGGGCAAAAGCCGTCCTCCTTAATTTGTCAGCGTATGCCCCAGCTATCACTAAGCCCGATCTTAATGTAGGCATGAGCTAACACCTCCCAATACAAATATTAAAATTCAATTATTAAGTGTTCATTGAAGGTTAGCAACGTGGGTAGGATAGTTAAGGAGATAGCGATGTCAGTGCTCGGCGAGGAGGCATTAAAGAATGTGTGGGGCAGGGTGGAGATTATAGGTGACATTGCAGTTTTAAGGAAGTCCCCGAAAACTGATATTAAAACTCTTAAAGCCTTAGCGGAGGAGCTCCTTAGAAGGTTACCGTACGTGAGGTCTGTGTGGGCAGCTATATCGCCTGTTTCAGGAACCTTTAGGACTAGGGAGTACGTTCATCTAGCTGGTGAGAAGAGGACCCTTACAACATATAAGGAGCACGGATGCGTATTTAAGGTTGATATAGCTAAAACGTATATATCTCCTACACTCAACTACGAGCATATAAGGGTAGCTAGGCTTGTTAGGAACGGCGAGTTTGTCATCAACATGTTCGCAGGTGTGGGGACATTCTCCATAATTATCGCTAAGCAGTCACGACCCTCCAAGGTGGTATCGATAGACATCAATCCATACGCTTATGAGTCTATCCCCCTGAGTAGTTATAATGTTTTTAGGCATCTTCTTATCAGAATGTGTCCTACTTCAAGAAGGCTCTTTTCTCCCACCCCGAACAGCC
>NJEF01000023.1 GCA_002255065.1 Desulfurococcales archaeon ex4484_204
TTGCTACTAACCGAGCCAGCAGCTATGAACAGGCCTTCAAGGAACAGCTTAATACCGTCATGCCTAAGCTTAAAGACTATGTTTAATACCTCGTGATAACTTCCTAGCGAGGTATTGAGGTGCTTCATTACCTCCTCAAAACCACTACCTTCGGTACTTACGCTCCTACCCTCCAAGCTATCCCTGAACTCCTTAATTACCTCCTGGATGAAGCCACGCTTACCCTCGTCTAGCTCTACGCCGTACCTAGCACCTACTGCGAGTCCTAGCACATAAGCTAGGTCGCTTCCCAACGACTTACTGTGGGTGAAGCCATCACGTGTTAGGAAGGGTAGAACCACCTTATCTCCAGACCTTAACTCCTCAGCCCTTCTCCAGCCGCTAGGGGTCATCAACATGTGGTCGGGTGTGACTGTTATCTCATAGCCTTCACGGGTTATTACCTTAACAACGTCCTTAACACCGACCTTCCATATCATAGCATCGGCAACAACGCTACGTGGGCTATCGTTAGGGGTAGTAGTTATGGCGTTACGCGGTAATACAACGCTGATCCTGAAGGCACACCTCTCACCTCCTGAAGCTATGTTATCACTTAACGCAACCACGTCCCCCCTACTCTTAGCTATATCGAAGAGCTTACCGGCCTCTATGAAGCCTTCCGGAGTTAGCACCCTTACCGAGCCAGCTACGCAGGGGTTTACCGCATGGATCCTTCCTAGTTTGGGTGTCGGGTTATGCTTATTTATGGTGTCTATGAAAACGATGCCTGGGTCCCCCGAGGCCCAGGCAGCCTCGGCTATGCACTTAAGCATGTCGGAAGCCTTAACATAGCTGTAGGGTTTGCAGAGTTCCCCAGCTTTAGCTATGCCGTCACTTAAAGCGTCCCTAACCTCACGACACGTCCTCGGGTTGTAGAGGGCCCAATCGCTGCCGCTACCTAAGGACTTCATGAAGAGGTCGTGAACGCCTACACTTATGTTGAAGTTCTCGAATCCCCCTCTTACCTTGGACTTTATGAACTCAAGCACGTCGGGGTGGTAATCTTGGAGTATGCCCATTAGCGCTGCCCTCCTCTTACCCCCCTCCTTAATTACCTCAGCAGCTACGTCGAATAACTTCATGAAGGATACGGGGCCGGATGACTTACCACCAGTTCCCTCAATTATATCGCCTCTAGGTCTTAACCTAGAGAAGTCTATGCCCGCACCAGCTCCGGACCTGAACACGTGTGTACATATTCTAACAGCTTCAAGGATCTTATCCGTGTCATCCTCTACAGGGATAACAAAGCATGCAGCGAGCTGGTGCTCCCGTGTAGCTGCGTTCATTAGGGTGGGGGAGTTGGGCAGGAACTTTAGGTCTTCAAGTAGGCTTAGGAACCTCCTACTCCATAGTCTAACGTCCCCTCCATACCTGCTCTCCGCAAGAGCTGTAAAGCTCGCAACCCTAGTAAATAGGTCCTTCGGTGTCTCTCTAAGCCTCCCCTCGCTACTCCTTAATAGGTACCTCGACCTAAGGAGCCTCAGCGACTTGTAAGATAACCTCTCCTCCACCCTTGAAGGCTTTAGGAACTTCTTATCAGCTTCCCAGTAAATCCTTAACAACATGCTGTACTTAGCTACCTCCTCCCATGAAGGCTCTACTACGGACCATGTGAGCAGTACGTACTCAGCTATGTCTAGAAACTTCTCCTCGTCACGTAGGTCAATCCCCCTAGCCTTAGCGATATCGATAACCTCATCAAAGAGCTTCTTAGCGATATCCTCACTAATGTTAAACATCTCTAACACATTCTGGAGCACGCTGGGAACCTTCATTGCCCCCTGTAACTAGTGCTTTTAGAAGTTTTATACATAAGAATAAGCACTACCCTACTAAGTGCTTAGTCCTCGAGGAGAGGGTGGCGTACTACAAAACCTCTCAACCTGCAGATATCGCACTGCGTCTTACCGCATACAAGCTTGTCGTGGACGTATGATAAGGTCTGTATAAAGCCGCTTAACCTACCGAACATACTTATACTTAGCCCTGTAATGCAGTTACCGCTTAATCTACAGCTAGCGCATTCAGGGCCGTATTTAAGGCACACGTCCTTCGATGGTATACGGGCCCTGGGTATGAGGCCCAGCCTCCTGAGGAGCCTCTGGTAGTGGGTATCGGCTGGTGTGAAGACCGTTCCCTTACCTGTGAAGAGGAGGAAAGCATCAGCAACCTTCGGCCCGACATACTTTATGTAAAGAAGCCTCTCCCTTAGCTTCCAGGGATCGATGCTAAGCGATAAAGCCGCAACCTCCTCTATGTCCCTAATAACCTCCGCTAGCTGCCTTACCTGGAAGCTAGAGCTTAAGGTGCTTAAGCTACCTCCTAGCAGCCTTAACGTAGCCTCGTTAGGATGTGTAGAGAACGCATTCTTCACCCACCTAACGACGTTCCCGTGGTAGTCGGTTCTCCTAGAGAGAAACACCGCGGTAAGTATCTTTAGGGGGTCAGGGCTACTCACTACTAATCTTAAGCCGGTGTAACCGCTCATTAACTTCTCAGCTATATTCAGGGCATGCATCCCATCTACGTCATTTAAGAAGTTCCAGGGCTCAAACCACGCACCGCTCCACTCACTAAGCAATCTAGGAGTGCATGCGTTACCTAAGCAACAAACACGCCCCCCTAGTGAGGAGATCGTTGAGCCAGCACCATGCCCTAACTCCTTAAACCATACGTTCCTTCCCAGCCTCCTAAAGAGGCTTGAAGCAAAGCTAGGGTACATCGACAGGTCTAGGTCAATAAAGCGCGTTACCTTAAGGCACACCCTCCTTAAAGAAACCTGCTGTTTAAACCTCATTTACCCTCCACTTCTAGCACCATCATCTATAGGGCCGACGTCAGGTACCCCCTGCCTTAACCCCTTACCAGCATGCCTCATCAAGCCCTCACCACCTTTAGTTATTAAGACAACTAGGTTCCTGGCATGCTTAGAAGCCCTATCTACAGCTATCCTCTTAAGTTCGTCGGCGCTGCCAGCCTCATCCTCATGAACCGTTACGTCTATTACGTGCTTGTTACTTAGCAACTGAACAAGCTGTAGAGACATACTGTAAACAACGTAGGAGAGCTTATCTACTAAGCTACCCCCAACCCACCCCAGCGTTATTACGCCGTCACATCCCTCCTCCTCAATGAGTTTCTTAGCAGCTACCGGGATGTCTTTAATTCCGGGGACGGTGTACCTTAGCACTCTAGCAGACGGTAGCTCCTCCCTAATAACCCTCTCCGCTATTGAGCCCATGTCAACCCTAGCGAAAGTCGTATCAACTATTCCAACCTTCCTCATACGATCACGTCCTCTATGAACCTACCGTCCACGTATACCAGCTCGCCGTCAGCGAAAACCTTACCCTTCCTCATATCCTTAACCATGTCCCAGTGTATGGATGAGGAGTTCTTACCCCCCGTTTTAGGGTAGGCAGCCCCTAGGGCTAAGTGTATAGTGCCGCCGATCTTCTCATCAAAGAGTATTTGCTTCGTAAACCTCTTAATATCGTAGTTGAGGCCGAAGGCCACCTCACCTACCTTCCTAGCCCCGTCATCCGTCTCAAGCATCTTCTTAAGGAACTCCTCCCCCTTTAATGCATGGGCTTCAACAACCACGCCCTTCTTAAAGTATAGCTTAACCCCCTCAACCTCAACGCCCCTCCATATTGCTGGGTAGGTAAACGTTATGTAGCCCTCAACGCTGTCTTCATGGGGGGCGCTGAACACCTCCCCTCCCGGCATGTTGTTCCTGCCATCATCGTTAATCCATTTCCTCCCGCTAACGTTCATACGGATATCAGTGTCCTCGCCCACGATCCTGAGCTCGGACACCCTGTCCAGGAAGCTAGCTATTCTTTCCTGCATTGCCGCCTGCTTGGTCCACGCGTTAAGGGGGTCATCGACGTAGAGCTTTAAAGCTCTATACACGAAGTCCTCGAACTCTATCGGTGACATACCGGCTTCTTGGGCCAGCGCTCTCGAAGGGTAGGCTGTCACAACCCACCTAAGGCTTCCCTCGCTATCCCTCATCATGAAGATGTCGGTGAGCTTTCTAAGAGCTCTGGACCTCACCTTAATCCTCTCAGGATCTATACCTACTAACGCCTTAGTATGCGTCGGCGCTACCACCGTTATGCTAACGTTAACCCTCTCCGCAACGTATTCATCTATCTCTGATAAGTACTTCAAGAGCTCCTCAGGTGCGTAGCGGTAGAAGATCTCTGTTAATACGTCATCGCTTAAGCGCAACCTTGGGTAAGCACCGCGTTCAATAACAGATCTCCACAGCTCCCTAATGAGCGGGTACGCCTCGAAGGAGGATGTTATGAGGACCTCGTCAAGCTTCTTAACCTTTGTGCAGTAGTCCGTGAGTAGTTTAGCGAACTTACGTAGCACGTAAAGCACCTCCACTCTCTAGTTATAGCCTCTTAAAATAACAGTTAGCTGGTGGTACTAAATTAGCGGTACTGAGGCTAGTGAGTGGCTAGGGATCCTGTGCTACCCTAGCAGGGACTTAAACTGTGGTAGGAGGAGGCTTAGGGAGCTCACGAAGTTAGGCGTAATTAGGCTTGTTAGCTACGGACCTGAGAGGCTGGGAAGGCTTAAGGTTTTAGGGAAAGGGCATGCAGCGGTGGTCTTAAGGGCTGAGCATGAGCGTTACGGAGCTGTCGCTATTAAGGTTAGGAGGGCTGACTCTAAGAGGGACTCTCTCGTAATGGAGTGCGAGTTAATGAGGTTAGCAAGTCCTGTAGCACCTAAGCCGCTATACTGCTCTAAGGACTTCATAGTTATGGAGTACGTAGATGGCCATACCTTAAACAGGTACGTCGAGATGATAAGGTCGTGTAGGGAGGCGGTGACCTTAGTGCTTAAGGTTATAGCAGTAGCTAGGTGGCTTGACGTCATTGGTATATCACATAAGGAGTTAAGCACCCCGGAGAGACACGTCATAGTAACCCCTAATGGCCGGGTCAAGGTAGTGGATTACGAGACAGCGTACCGCGGCTTTAAGTGCAACGTCTGTAAGGTGGTTTCATGGCTTATACTAAGGAAGGGGTTGCTGAGGAGGTTCTGCAACTACGCTGGGGGGGAGGGTATAGTAAGTTATGTGAGGAGGTATAAGGACGGGGATGTTGAAGGGTATACAGATCTGCTTAACACCCTAACTAAGTTACTAAGGTAGGTGGTACATGTTAATACCTCGTTATAGTGCGCTTTTATACATTTAAATATGATAACCCTTCTTTATAACTGTTATATGGTTGTTCAATTATGTTAATAAAGTTTTAATACCTCATACTTGATATAGAAGTTGAGGGTCAAGTATGGCGAAAACGTTTCTAGAGAACGTGCTTGAAACATTAAGGAGGGGTGTGGAGCTAGGCGGTTTTCCAGAAGAGGTTTATAAGATTTTAAGCAAGCCTGAGAGGATATTAATCGTTAAAATACTTGTTAGGATGGATGACGGAAGGTTAGAGGTGTTTGAGGGCTATAGAGTACAACATAACAGCGCCTTAGGCCCATATAAGGGCGGCATAAGGTTCCATCCCGAGGTAACGCTTGATGACGACATAGCCTTAGCTACCTTAATGACTTTAAAGAACTCCCTTGCGGGGATACCTTACGGAGGCGGTAAGGGGGCGGTTAGGGTCGATTATAAGAAGTTGTCTGAGAAGGAGTTAGAGCAGGTGTCAAGGGGTTACGCAAGAGCTATAGCTCCCTTAATTGGGGACCATATAGACATACCCGCTCCTGACGTAGGAACTAATCCCCAGGTGATGGCTTGGATGGTTGATGAGTACAGTAAGCTTAAAGGGTTTAACGTTCCGGGAGTCTTTACAGCTAAGCCCCCGGTTCTCTGGGGTAACCCTGTTAGGAGGTACGCTACGGGCTTCGGCTGTGCGGTAATGAGTAGGGAGGCGGCTGAGAAATACTTAGGAGGTGTTGAGGGTAAGAGGGTGTCGATACAGGGCTTCGGTAATACGGGTCGGTGGCACGCGTACTGGCTATCTAAGATGGGGGCTAAGGTGGTAGCTATAAGCGATACCAGCGGAACCCTCTACGACCCTGAGGGGATAGATGTGGAGCTAGCGATGAAGGTGAAGAACGAGACCAGGAAGGTGATCAACTACCCTAAGGGTGAGAAGATCCCTGACCCTAAGGCAGCGCTATACGTTGAGGCCGATATCCTAGGGCCCGATGCTATGGAGAACCAGATAACGACTGAAAACGTAGGTAAGGTTAAGGCTAAGATAATCGTTGAAGGTGCTAACGGGCCTACAACACCTGAGGCCGAGATAAAGCTCTACGAGATGGGCGTGGTAATTGTTCCAGACTTCCTAGCGAATGCTGGCGGCGTAATCATGAGCTACCTAGAATGGGTTGAGAACCTCCAGTGGTACTTCTGGGATGAGGACGAGACTAGGGCTAGGCTGGAGAGGATAATGAAGAACAACTTCCTAAAGGTCTACAACAAGTTCGAGGAGATTAAGGGAGAGAAGAAGGAAGCAACTATGAGGGATGCAGCCCTAATAATATCTATTGAGAGGCTATACGAAGCAATGAGGTATAGGGGCTGGCTATAATTTTTAACTAACCTAGCTTTTAACTACCATAAAATAACTCTTACGCTCTTTCCAATAGATCTTGAGTTAATAACTTCGCTTATAGCGTTGCTATCCCTCCTACTTAAAGCGCTTCTAAACTTAGTAAGCGCTATGTAGTCCTCCTCCGTGAAAGGCCCTAACCTTAGCAATCCCAGGGCGCACTCCATTGATACTATCCCTATACCGAAGCCCCCGTCAAGCAGCACATGGATTAAGCTCCTAACATCGTGTGGCGAGGGTATGCAGCCGTGGGGGTGGGTGTGTGATGAGATAACAGTTTTAAGGTATGGTATACTAACCCTCCTCCTACCCCCCTCAAGTATGAATGCCCTTCCATCACTAAGTACGATAAGCATATACTCAATACCTTCAAGCCTCGTTCTAAGGGCGTAGGGCCTTAAATACGATACAGCGTTGCTGAAAAGCTTAGCAACCTCACTGTAGAGGTCAGGTAGCCTGAACGTTGGCTCACAGTAGCTGAAGACATAGCTTCTAAGCAGGCCCGCCTTAACAGCCTCGCTAATCTCAAAGCCCTCACTGGGCCTCTCGTTACAGCCTACGTAGCAGATCCTTGCAGTACCTCTTAAAACCTCGCTGATGTCCTCGGTGATGTCGAGACCTACTTTAGTGCACTCGTACTCTGCAGTAATAGATTCAAGCCCGTTTACTAAGTAGTTAATTAGTGCGAGAAGCTCGGTCCAGCTTGAAGTTACCTCAAACTCGACCTTTCTAGAGGCCACCAAGCCTAAACACCTTAAGCCCTTAAAAACAGTGCTGGAAGTGCTCTTTAAGCTAACTGCCTGTTCGAAGCGGTGTCAGGCAGCCGCCGCATCCTCATCTCTAGCGTTGGATAAGGCCTAGCACTCATCATCTGTAAAATATAGGATTTACCGAGCTTATAACTACCAGCTGCTTCTAAGTGCTTAATCGGTAAGGCACCTAGTACCTGAAGAGCCTGAGCTGCCTGCTTAAATAGGGGTCCTTACTAGACGAGATTTTAATGATCTTATCAACAATTAGTTTAGCATCCTTAAAGGACACCGTGCTACCTGTTCTAAGCCTTACGTTCAGGTAGGCTATACGTGAGAAGTCATCTAGGTTTAGAAGACCCTTATCTAGGGCTAGTGCTGCGAGGTTCGTTAAATCCATATGTGATGTAAGACCGACGTTACCTAATATTAATAACCCTGTAAGAGCCTCCCTAATGGAGTCTATAGAGTAAGTCCTCCACTCACTGCTGACCTCAGCTACTTCAATAAGCCTTAACGCCCTAGCGAAGTGCCTTAATGCGTCGCTGTACGACTTCCTTAGAGCTGAGAACATGGCTTTACATCTCTATATTTGCATGCCTACGCCTTAAGTCCTCCTCGGTCTTGCCGAGCCTGGTCATGAGCTCAGATACCAGCGAGTCTAGGGTTACCATAGCTGTTACCTCGAAAAGCGTTCCTAGAGGTGCTAGGGGCTCGTAGATCCCTAAGAGCTGCCTTACGTTGTAGTCGTCCTCCACGCTTATCTTAGTCCTTCCAGGGATCTTAACTATGACGTCTGAGAGCTTAGCTAGTGGTGAGTTTAGGTGGGACGTTATAGCTACTACCTTAGCGCCTAAGCCCTTAGCGGTTTCAGCAGCTGTTACCACTAGTTTAGTTCTACCAGAGCCCGAGATAGCTATGACGACGTCGTTGCTGGATAGGGAAGGCACTATCGTGTCGCCTAGGACGTAGACGTTGAAGCCTAGGTGCATAAGCCTCATAGCGAACGCCCTACCTATAAGCCCTGACCTACCAGCACCGATCACTAAAACCTTCTTACCGTTCCTGTAGGTGTCTACGAGGATGTTGAGAAGTCTTTCAACCTCGTCATCGCTAATCATGTCTAGAGAGCTTAGAATGAAGTTGCTTATTGCTGCATAAGCGTTGCGGAATACCTTCAGCATTACAGCCCCACAAGATTAGGGCTCCTAAGGTATTAAAGTATTGCTCTTTTAGAGAGGGAAAAGCGTTCTTCTTTCTGCACCCTCCTCCCTACCGCCTCTAAGCTCGATCATTGGTGGTAGCTTACCCTCCCTAATAGTCTTCTCAGCGACTTCCTTAACAGCCTGCGTATGCCTAATGTCGAGGAGCAGTAGCTCGTTTAGTAATTTATAGGTTGTTGACCAAACGTCTTCAAGCATGTCCTTAGTTATGTAGTTTAGTATGAATGGGTCGTTTAGCCACTGGTCGAAGGCCTTCAAGGTCTTAATCATGTGTTGAAATGCCTGCCTAGTGAGGAGCACTAGCGACAGCCTATCAGCGGACTTTACCCCCTCGTTTATCTCCTTAAACATGTTGATAGCCTTCTTCTGCATGTCAATCCATTCCCCGAGGGAGCTTAGGGAGGCAAGTATCCTACTTGGGGCAGACATATTTTACCACTCAAAGTTACGAGGTGCTAGGGGCCTTAAAAGTGATAACGAAGATTAAAGCCCTCTCAGGATCAATACCTGGGGATGATGAGGGAGGTGATCTCGGATTGGTGAAGATGTATGGAGTTCCCTGACTCTAGACAGCTATGCGTACTCCTCAAGAAGTTCTCGGAGGGTAAGGGCTGTATCAGTAGGGAGTTTATTAGTAAGGGAGAGCTAGCTGCCCTCTCATCTCTTGGCATAATTTACAGGACCATTACGCATAAAGAGGTCTGCGTGAGGTCGCTAATTCCGCTAGCCCTTAAAGTGCTAGAGCTAGGTGTAGATCCCCAAGAGGTCTCTACGTACCTAAGCTGGAGGGACTTTGAGGCCCTAATACTGGACTACCTAGTGAGGTTCGGCTATAAGGCCTTTAGGGGGGTTCGCTTCACTAGTAGGAGATTAGAAGTTGATGTCCTAGGCATTGACGAGATCAACGCTTTAGGGCTCGTCATAGACTGCAAGCACTGGATGCCTGGGTACAGGAAAGCAGGTAAGCTTAGGGAGGCCGCAGCTAAGCATAGGGAGAAGGTTGTTAGGTTATCCGAGGAGTGTAGAGCTCTACTCCCTAAGTACTACCCAATAGTTAGGGCTAGGTACTACGTACCTGTAGTGGTAACCCTCACGGAAACTATTAAGGGGCCCGTTAAGGGCTCTTTAATAGTACCCGTTAGGGTTATGAGGGATTTCATAGTTAACCTAAGATATTACATCGATGTATTCCAGGACGTAGCTCTAATACCTAATAAGTGCTATGAAGGCCGTAAATAGCTGTTAACGAACCTCACAGAACGACCTAAAACAACTAAGTCGCTGAATTAGGGGTCCCTACTAATGAGCTACACGGATTACCTATGATGAATGTTATGGAGGTGTTGTAGTGCTTTTCTCAATTATAGATTGAGGTAAGGTCTCCGTACTACTATTACCTACTACACTGCTAGTGGTAGGTTGCGTTGTGACCGTCAGCGAAGGCCCTCTCTCTATAAATAGCCCGTACACCCCTAGAGCTAGTGCTAGAACTGCTAGCGCTATTAGTATTACGGCTCCGGGAATGCGAACCTCATCCTTCCTACGCCTTGGCATCCCTAACTAACCATAAACTGGTTATCTGAGGATTTAAAAAAGTACCCTTATTGCTTAAATCCTGTATTTCCCTAAGTTTCTGTGGTGTAATCTATGGAGCCAGCAATACTAGTAATTGTGCTAGCCCTTGCAGTAGAGCTTCTAATATATGCTTTATTCAGTTTCAACAGCGGCATCGCAGGATATCTTAGGGGCAGGGGGGTCTCGGTATACCCCTTCACGGTGCTCATTGACTTGGGCAAGGTCCCAAGGTTTAGGACTATTGAGAGGTCTAAGAGGCTGAGGTCGGTGCTCTTAATCACTGGGCTTGCAAACTTCTTAGCCTTAGTAGCCATGTTTTACTGGTATATAGCGCCGTCGGTAAAGGCGTTGTTAGAAGCCCTAGTTAGGGTTAAGGTTCCTGAGTCACCGTTCATCCCTATAGTTCCAGGGGTTACGGTGAACGTAAGCACCTTCCTGTACATACTGCTAGCCTTATCGATAGGGGTCGCGCTACACGAGCTATTCCACGCTATTGCTGCTTACAGCGTTGGGTGGAGGATAGATGCGTGGGGTGTCGGTGTATTCCTTATATTCCCGCTAGCATATGTTAAGATAAATGAGGAGGACTACAAGCAAGCTAAGCTTAAGTGTAAAGCAACTGTACTAACGGCTGGTGTACTAGCTAACACCATCCTCTTCCTCATAGCTATTAGCCTAGCACCAGTGGTTGCATCCCACATCACCTCGGCAGTGGTTATTGTAGGCCTCGATGAATCGGACCCAACAGCTCCCGCGGTAATGGCTAGGATCCCGTGCCCCTCAATAATATATAGCATAAA
>NJEF01000024.1 GCA_002255065.1 Desulfurococcales archaeon ex4484_204
GGCTTACCTCAACGACTTCATCAATAATATCCCTGTACCTACCCCATATACCCGGTATCGTGTAGCACGCCAGCCCCTCTATACAGTCCCCAACAGAGTTAGGGCCCTTAACCAGCGGGGCGTTCCTAGGGACTACAGCGACTAGCCTAACCCTATCGCCGAACACCTCCCTCAACCTCCTACCGACACCGGCTAAGGTCCCCCCAGTGCCCACACCCATAACGAAGGCATCCACCCTACCTACCTGCCTAAGGATCTCCTCAGCAGTTGTCTCGTAGTGCGCCCTAACGTTGGACTCGTTTGAGTGCTGCTTAAGGAAGTACCACCCCCTCTCCCTAGCAAGCCTCTCAGCAACGTTAACCATGTTCTCAGGACTCGATGGCGGGGCCCTCCTAGCAATAACTAGCTCGGCCCCTAAAGCCCTAATCACCGCCGCCTTAGCCGGGGATATCGTCTCCTCAGCAACAATAACCACCTTAAGGTTTAAGGCCTTCCCAACCCACGCGACCGAGATCGCTGTGTTACCCGAGGAGGCCTCAACAACGGTCTCCCCTGGGGAGACCTCACCGCTACGTAGCGCGTCCGCCAGCATGTAGAGGGCCGCCCTATCCTTATGGCTACCTGTAGGGTTCATGTACTCGAGCTTAACGAAGACACCGCCTAAGCTATCCAGCCTAACCACGGGCGTCCCACCGATCAAGGACCTCAACCTAGATACGGTGGCCTCCCAGCTACCCACTCCAACCCCCAAACCCTGGTTCCCTAGAGGGGATATAGCAACAGCGTTAAAGGTGGCTGCCCAGCCAGCCTAGACCTTAATGAGGGCAGCTAGCCCTGCACGGCATCTAACCCCTTCCCTAGCAGGTTACGTGGGGGGTAGCAGCACGGCCCGGTACACCTTAGGGGATGCTGTAGCTACTAGTTAGGGCCTAGAACTCCATCACGGTACCCGTCCTGACCTCGCAGTACTGCCCGGGGTACTCACGCCTTATATAGTTCTTAGCCCAGTCACCGGTGCAGTGGGCTGGGCATATGAGCTTAGACACCTTAGCTAACCTATCGATCACCTCTTCAGGCGGTGTGTGGAAGCCCCCTATAACTGCGTAGACCTCCTCGCCGGTGACCTCAGACGCCCTAGATGCTAACCTATCAACCCCTGGATGGCTGCATCCAACGATGACCACTAAACCCTTACTAGTACGGACCGCTAGGCAAACCTCCCAGAGCCCCCAACCCCCGCGTAGGGGCCCCACGACCCACGCACCCTCAGAGACCTTGGTAGGCTCCCTAACCTCCCTAGGGCTTAGGCCGTACCTACGCAGGGTTCCCAGCCCACCTGGGGGAGCGTACACCGTTAAGCCGGGCAGCACCCTACCCACGTACTTGAAGCCCCCGTAGTGGTCCCCGTGGTAATGGCTTAGAACGGCGAACGAAACCCTGCCCATGTCCATGTCCAGGGCCTTAACGTTATGCTCCAAAACAGCTGGGTCTGAGTCCGCATCGAATAAGGCTGCCCAACCACCCGCGTCTATGTAAGCACTCCACCCCCAGTCGCTGAGCAGGCCCTCCCCCGGTTCATTATCAACGAGCACGACCAACCTAACGCCCAACTAGACCACCAGGAGTAGTAGTGCGGTGCTAGGTAATATTGTTGCTACCGAGGATGGCATCAACTCTTAGAGGCTAGGTATTTAATATCTAGCGCCCCCAGTCCTAGGGGTAGAATGCCGAAGTGCCGCGAGGTCGAGATCCAGGTCGGTACGGGGGGGTTGGGGGAGCTTAAGGGGGTTCTGGAGGCGGTGTCCTAGCGTTAATTAGTAGGGGGTGGTGCTAGCCGGTGGTCAGTAGGTTGGTGGGGGTGCTCGTAACCTTCACCGCCCTAGTAGCGGGTGTAGCTACCTACGCAGTGATTGTGGAGCCCAACCTACTCATACTTAGCACCGTGGTTGAGGTCAGGGTTAACGGCCTGCCCGAGTGCTTCAACGGCTTCAGGATAGCCCACGTAACAGACCCCCACTTCGGGATATGGCACCTACCCGTTAGGGACTCAAGGGTTCTAGAGATCGTTAAGGGGTTTAAACCCGATATCATAGTGATTACGGGGGACCTCATAAGCAACCCAGGAGGGGTTGGCGACGCCCTAAACTTCGTTAGGGAGCTAGCTAGGGTAGCCCCTACATACGTAGTCCTGGGGAACTGGGACTACTGGAGCGGGGTTAGCGTGGGCTCGTTCGTTGAGGAGTTAAGGGCTTCAGGTGCTAGGGTCCTAGTAAATAGCTACGAGGTCGTTGGATCGGCTTGTGGGAGCATCTACGTAGTCGGTGTCGACGACCCCCACACGCAACGCGATGACGTCTCTAAAGCCCTGGAAGGGGTTCCTGAGGGGGCCATTAAGGTGGTCCTAGCGCACTCACCTGAGGTCATAGGTGAGGTCGCGGGTAAGGCTGACGTAGTCCTGGTAGGGCATACCCATGGGGGGCAGGTAGTGATCCCCGTGCTCGGCCCTATATACATACCCCTACCCGAGGAGTTTAGGAAGTACGTCTGGGGGTCTTTCACGGTTAACGGCACGTTCATGTATGTCTGCAGGGGTGTTGGAACGAGCCTGTACCCCGTGAGGTTCATGGCGCCACCGGAGGTAGCTCTAGTAGTGCTTATAAGGGCTTAATCCTAGGGACCGGCCCCGCCTTTAAACGCTGGTGGAGGTCCTCTTAACCCTCTCCTTAGCCCTATCCACAGCCTTAATAGCTAGGAGTACCTATCTACACCTTCCGAGGCCTGGCGCTCGTTAAGGCCTTAAGATCTACGTCTACGTATTCCTAACAACCTCCCAGACCCCAGGCAGAACGTTCCAGGCCTTGAGGAGGCAGCAATGATTAGCGAGGCTAACCGGTTAAGGATGTTGAAGGACGTAGTCCTGCTCTTCCCTGCAGGGTAGCTAGCTAGATATTGGTGATCAAGCCGACCCTATTGAAGCTAACCGTGTCGGCAATACCAGCACCCACTACGTAGGTAGTGAGGCCCCAGAGGCAGAGGCTAGAGCACTGCTGAAAGCGGTTAAGATGAAGAAGGAGCTTAAGGAGAGAGGGAGTATAGGAAGAGGTGGAGTAGGGGTACTGTGGAGATACTAGCTAATATAGCTAAGGTACTCTGGGAAAGCGAGGAGAAGAACGGAGTTATAGAAATTACCTACGGTAATGACTGAAAGACCATACAAGGAAATTAAAATTGAGAATAAAGACATAATTTAGTACATGGTGAGCTGCGCAGCACTCCGTAGCGGCGTCATTGACCGTAGATTTCTACTACTTATCGAAGCCCTCAAGGCGGCTCTGGAAGCTAGGATATTATCTACTTAATCAATACGTCAATTACGTTAAGAAGCGATACTTCTTTTAGCTTAACTCCACCATTTGGATAGGGTATCCATATGACTGACCAAGAACATCAGCTGGTTCGTGACGCCGTAGAGTCCTACCTGAGGAGGTCATCATTCGATGTATTGGAAAACGCTAATAGGTATCCCGGACCTAGTGGCTTGCTTTATTATGTTGCTGAGAAAGCACTAGATCGGTTAATAAATTCTAAGGTCCCAAGCAAGTTCATGAAGCTCCATCTCAGCGGCTACATCCACATTCACAAGCTCCCTCTATCTCTCTTCATACCCTACTGCAGCGGGCACAGCGTTAAGCGGGTGCTTACTAAGGGTCTAAAAACACCTACTATCCATGCAGCCCCAGCTAAGCATCTCGACACCTTCGCTGACCACATAACCAACTACTTAGTCACTATGCAACACTACTTCAGCGGTGCCCAAGCATTTAGTGCTGTTGAGCTGTATGCTGGAGCCTTTATCAGGAGTGACGGACTTGACTATACCGGAGTTAAGCAGAACGTCCAGAGGATTGTATTTAACCTAAACTTCCCGAGCAGGGCCGGGCTACAGACTCCCTTCACGAATTTCACAGTGGTTTTAGATGCTAGTGAGAGGTTATTAAACGAGCACGCGGTACTGGGTAGGAAGTCAGTAGGTGAATTAGGTGCCTACCTCGACGAGGCAAAGCTATTTCTTAGGGCTTTAGCGGAGGTTCTCGAAGGCGGTGACGCATCTGGCGCGCCCTTCACGTTCCCGATACCTACGGTAATGACTACATCTAAGGAGATCTACAGCGACCCGGAGCTATTTACTGCTGTATTTAATACTGCTGCGAAGCGCGGGAGCTTCTACTGGTTAAATACTAACATAGTTAATCCTGACACGACCTACGCGATGTGCTGCAGAATAAACATTAATTTCGAGGAAATTAGCAGGTCGATTAGGTATGGGTCAGTGGTGAGACTGCATGAATTAAGGAATGAAGTTAATGTAGCTAGAGAAAGACTTGTTCAGCTAATTGAGAAATTAGAACCTGTAGGCATGTGGTCGATACCTGATGTCACAGGTAGCTTAGCTGTAGTAACCATCAACTTGCCGAGGCTTGCCCTCGAGTCGAGGAGCGATGACGGCGCGTTCTATGAGGGCCTCTATTCGATATTAGGGAGGGTCAGGAAAGTACTTATGTGGCTCAGGGAGCGATATGTGAAGCTAGCTAGAAGATACCCTGACCTTTATAGCATGCCGATCATGTACGTGCCTGAAGTATTCACTGAGGGAGCTGCGACATACTTCAATACTGTAGGCATTATAGGATTGCCTGAAGCTTCGGCAATAATGCAGCAGAACCCTGCCCTATGGTTGAGCAGTAATTCGAGAAGCAGAAGGGAGGCAGTTGACTGGATGCGCGGAGTTGTTGAGTTCATAGTACGCACGGTGAGGGAGTGGAGTGTGAGTGACTACGTGCCCTACAATGTAGAGGAGGTGCCTGGGGAGAGTGCAGCAGCTAGATTAGCTCAGGCAGACGCAGAGCGCTACCCAGAGGTCCTTGATTACCTGCCGGACCCTACCTCACCTATATATAGCACTAGCATAGTTCCCTACTATGCAGACATAGGTATGTCGGAGAGGGTTCGCCTCGAAGCGAAGGTGCAGAAATACTTCACGGGTGGCGTGATGTTGCACCTATTCTTAAATGAGGAACCTGACCCCGAAGCACTAGCAAAGCTGACTAGGAGGCTTTCAGGTACTGAGCTAATTTACTGGAGCTACACACCTGCACTAACCATCTGCAGGAATTGCGGGTTTAGGTCGGTAGGCGCTATCTGGGTGTGCCCGAAGTGCGGTTCGGAGACGGAGGTATGGAGTAGGATCATAGGGTACTATAGACCAGTTAAAAACTGGAATCCTGCAAGGAGGAGAGAGTTCAAGCAGAGAGTACACTATGGCAGGGGTCAGATAATTTGAAGGTGATGTTTGCCGGGATTAAGGACATCTCCCTAATAGATGTGTGCGGAGAGCCCTCACTCACGGTCTGGTTCTGCGGCTGTAATCTTAAGTGTCCGTATTGCCATAACTGGAGGATCGCTGAAGCGCATGCGAGCACCTGCTACCCCGCTGAATTAAGCGAGATTTACACCGCTATTGAGTCGGCCAGCAGCATTGTTGACTACATACACGTGACTGGCGGGGAGCCCACCCAGCAGGCAGTCCAGTTACAGCGAGTCTTAGAGTTCGCTAAGTCAGTAGGGGTTCGTACGAGCGTAAATACGAACTGCTCTAATCCAAGCATTATTGAGTCGCTCCTCAGGAGAGGATTAATTGACCATCTAGCAACGGATGTTAAGGCACCTCCTGATTTCATGATAGGGCTTCCTAGAAGTGAAGCCTTGAGATACTGGAGGGGCTTTACTAACACTTTAAGACTGATTAGAGAATATGACGTGATTTTAGAGCTGCGGATTCCAGTACTCAAGTACGGCGCTATGAGTCCTGAGTTAGTAGCCTCCTCAAAGAGGTACCTAGTGAAGGCTTTAAGTATCGTCGAGACAGTTAGTAAAGTACATCTTGTACTGAACCCCATATTAGGTCCTCCAATAATTGACTCAGTAAGAAACCCTGAATGGTGTAGTAAGTACGCAGTTCCGGGGATACGTGATATAGAGCTTGCTGAGACGTTAGTGAAGTCTCTATACAGCAGAGCGGACATTAGACTAGCTCAGCATGCATCACTACTCCCCTTAGGTACTTAGCTCATTTGATTTCTAGAGAGTTTAAATTTACTAAGTCCGAGTAGGCCGTACTCTCGATTACGTAGCCGTGGTAGGTGTAGCTATCTACAACCTGACCAAGGAGGGGCTTCGAGTAGGTGTATGCCCTCCCAACAATAGTTATCACGACGGTACTCATGGGGCAGGCGCTAATAAACACCGTTACCCAGGTATTAAAGCCCTTTAGGGGGTTGTTTTAACTAAGACCTAGCTCGTTAGGGGGTGAGGGCCTGACCGATATAGCCATAGTAGGCCTTGCCAGGAAGTTCAGTGATGTCGTAACTGCCGATATTGAGGGCTTGGGGGTTAGGGACGGGGACGAGTACGTCTTAGGTTAGGCCCTTTGATATGGAGGTCTCCTCAGTGCCTAGGCCAAATAGCATTAAAGGCGTTATCACCAAGAACACCTTCTTGTAGAGCATAGCGGACTGTAGGGGGTTGAAGGGAGCTCCAGGTGTTTAGGTCTGGAGCAACAGTGTATTTAAGGGTTAATTACTGCACAGCCGTACCGGCATCCCAGCTTAGTCAGCCAAGGCTTATCTCCTCACGCATCAGTACCGCCTGAGCTCATCACCCATGGTGCGGTAGGTAGCTGGGATTAAGAAGTTAGCAGGGACCTACTCCTTATAAAACCCTGCTGAATAATTGCTTAGGGCTATGCATTGCCTAGAGAGTACGGGTACGACTTAGAGCCCGTTCCTAGGGAGGGCAGGGTATATGGTTTCTGGGAGAACTTCGCTATATGGTTCGGGGCTGATGCAGGGATAGCTGTGTTTTGGGCCGGGGCCCTCCTAACCCCATCCCTACCCCTACCCATCGCTACAGCTTTAATACTCGCCGGTGTAGCGGTCGGCAACGTCTTCATGTCAGCTATAGCCGTTATGGGGTACAGAACCGGTGTGCCTACGATGGTGCTAGCTAGGGGTGCCTTAGGCGTTAGGGGCTCCGCGCTGCCGTCCCTCCTAAACTACCTACAGCTGATAGGGTGGTCAGCCATAGTGATCGTTGTCGGTGCTAGGGCAGCTGACTACATCCTCACATCCCTAGCGGGGTTCTCGGCCTTCCACGCCTGGGTTCTAGCAATAGGTGCCGCCCTAACCGCGTGGAGCTTCCTAGGGCCTGAGAGGTGGAGGTGGGTTGAGAACGTGTCGGTAGCGCTGCTCCTCGTTCTAACTGCGTGGCTTACCTACGTAACCTTAACGAGGTTCAGCATCCCCGAGCTCCTTAAAGCACCTGCTAGTGGGGGTATGTCCTACTGGCTAGGGCTTGACCTAGTCATAGCGATGCCCATATCCTGGGTCCCCCTAGTAGCTGACTACTCAAGGTTTGCTAGGAGGTACAGGGACGCCTTTTGGGGTACCTACGTAGGGCACTTCATATCGTGCGCCCTCTTCTACTTCGTTGGGGCCCTAACCAACGTAGCGGTCGGGGCCCCCGATCCCATATCGATAATAGCGTCCTACGGCCTGGGGATCCCCGCGATGCTGATAGTAATATTCACGACCCTGACCACGGGCTTCCTAGACATATACTCAGCAGTTATATCGCTTAAGAACGTGTTCACATGGGTTAATGTGAGGAGGCACGTAGTGGTTGTAGGTGTTGCCAGCACGTTAATAGCGCTGATGTTCCCCGTGGAGGCCTACGAGTGGTTCCTCCTCCTCATAATTGGGGCCTTCGTCCCCTTAACGTCCATAATGATTATTGACTACCTAGCTAGGAGGTACGACCCAAGATCCCTCCTGGCGGGGGAGGGGGGTCCTTACTGGTACAGAGGGGGTATAAACCTGCCAGCCATGGCTGTGTGGGCCGTGGGCTTCGCCTTCAGCGTAGCGCTATCAGCAACCCTTAACCTGGGAATCGATATCCCTCTCATCAGCGACGTAGCCTACTCAATGGGTTCCTCAATACCCTCCCTGCTCTTAACAGCGGCCCTGTACACAGCGGTAGCTCTAAGGCCTAGGCCCTAGCGCTCTAAGCTCCCTAAGTACATCACTAGGCCCGTGAACTCCCCGTAGGCGGAGGCGATCTCCCTAACCTCCCCCTCCCCGAGCTCCCTACCGTAAATCGCTGACAGCCCCCTCCTAACCGCTAGGTCCGATACGGGACCAACCCTGAAGCCGGGCAGGACCTTAGCAACCGCTATCTCAGCCGTCCACCTACCCACGCCGTAGAGCTTTACCAGCTCGTTAACCGCCGCGTTGGGGGATTCAGTAACCTCGTTAACGCCGGGTAACCTACCCTCTACCTCAGCTAGAGCTACCTCCCTTAAAGCCCTAGCCTTAACCCTGGTTAAGCCGTGCCCCCTAATGAAGTCCTCGCTAGCCCCTGCAACCCTTACTGGCAGAGGCTCTGAGTAGTATGGCTCCCCTCCAACCCTTAAGCAGGCGCTGAAGTCCTTAACTAGGCTGGAGATCGTTCTGAGCGCTGCCTTAAGAGCCACCCTCTGCTCAACTACGCTTTCGATTAGGGACTCGTAGAGGGATGGGGTCCTAATAGGCCTCAGGCCTAGGTACTTAAGCGCTAACCCATAGATCGCTGGGCTCTTAGATGCTGCCTTAAGGAACTCCAAGTAGCTGAACCCCGTTCTAAACATGCTTACAGCAACTCTTAAGCCCTCCTCAACCAGGCTTTTAGGGCTGCACACACGGAACCTTATTAAGGGCTTCCAGCCCTCCCTAACAACTACTGCCTTAACAGCTACTAAGCCCTTACCAAGGTTTACCAACCTCCTGTACGTAGAGCCCTCAACTATGGCTGGGGTTGGGTGGTTCGGTAGGCTGAACCTCCTTAGATGGGGCGTTATGGCGTACGGGGGCTTGGGGGAGACATCCCTTACCACGCACTTCAGGGAGCTAACCCATAAGGGCTTCATCCCTACCTAGAGCACCTAGGGTTCTATAGGGTTGAAGTAAAAACGTTTTGGTAGTTAAGTCAGTAGTAGATCGAGTCCCAGAACGCCTTCTCATACGCCTGAATCGCCCTAGCAACCAACCTGTACCTACCTTCGTCGTAGTACCTCTCAATTATAGGTAGGGCTAGCTCCTCCAGGGGTCTGTAGTCCTGGGTGAACACCTCCAGGAACCCCAGGCTCCTTATACCGTACCGGTCCCTGAACGCCTTAAGGAGCCTGCCAACATTGGAGCCCCAAACGGGTAGGTTAACTACTAGGGCTAGGGCCGCCTCCCCAGGGCTCGCGAATAGGGCTAGCCACGCTAGGTAGTGTGTGTACGCTACGGCTAGGGGTCTAACCCCCTTAAAGTCCCAGCAGCTAACACCTAGCTCTGTGCATAGCTTGTCCAGCTCCCTCAGCGCTGCGAAGTCCCCGTCCATAACCGCCTTAAAGAAGGACTCCTCATCGCGCTCCCTAGTCCTCGACAGCATTACGGCGAGGCTCCTTAGGTCGTGGTGAACTATGTATGCCTGGTTAGTAGCGAATAGGGCTACCCTATCCCTCGGCAACCTACCCAGCTCAGCGTCCCTAATGTAGGGATGGTTAAGTATCTCCTCGTTTAAGGTGGAGAGCTCCTCCCTAATAGACCTAAGGATATCTACACCCCTAACCACTCTAGCCGCCCCCACCTAACCTAGCACGTCGAGGTATTTAGCGTTGATGTGCTAAAGCACCTAACCCCTTATCAACACTTAACGGCTACGAGCTATGTGCTGGGGGAGCTTGCCTAACAAGACCTACATGCACTACAGTAGGGGGGAGGTCGCTTCAGAGATCATGGAGTTCTGTAGGGGTAGGTGGGTAGCTATTGAGGGCTCAGCTGCCGGGAAGAGGGTGTTCCTAAGGTACCTGGGCGGTAGGCCGCTAACCATAACCTCAGCTTCGGACGTCCCCTCCCTTATTAGGAGGTACGCAGGTTTAGGGGCTAGGACTTTTTACGCAACGGTGAACGTTTACGGCGAGCTAGGGAGTGTTGAGGCCCTAGACAACCTAAGTAACATACGCTTAACAACACCTTTCTGGGACATAGACACCACGCTCGATAAGTGGGTGTACGCCGTAAACGCTGCCGAAGTGATCGCGGAGTTCCTGGAGGGTGAGGGTGTTAGGAGGTCCGTATACGTTCTGTGGAGTGGTGAGGGGGCTCACGTCAGGGTATCCGAGCATGCCTTCTCCCCCGAGCTTCTAGAGGAGCACCACCCGCTAGACGTTGCCTACGCAGTGGTTGAGTACGTCCTGAGGAGGGTTAGGGACAGGATTGAAGCTATAGTTAGGGCGTCTGGAGGCGTTCTCAAGGTTGAGAACCTGGTCGATGTTAAGAGGGTTTTTACAGCCCCTCTATCGCTGCACAGGAGGCATGACTTAGTCGCTGTCTGCTTAAAGCCTGACGACCTGCCATCGTTCAGCTTAAGGTGGGCAAGCATTGACGGCTTCAAGCATAGGGGTGTGTGGAGGGAGTTCGATGTCGGTGAGGCCGACGACCTCGCTAGGGAGGCCTTAAAGGCTGTGGGCGGGGGTAGGGCGTTAAGGAGGTCTACGAGGGTTGGAGGGGGTAGGGCTAGGAGGGCTGCTAGGAGGGGCGGCTCAATAGGTAGGTTCCAGGTCATGGCGATCCTTCAAGCAGCTAGGTTCTACCTACTCACCGGGGACATGGAGAGGGCCAAGTCCTTCGGCCTGAACAGGGCCATATTCTACGCATGGGCTAAGCACTACGGCAGGTCCTACGCTAGGAGGGTGCCTGCGGGGGAGGAG
>NJEF01000001.1 GCA_002255065.1 Desulfurococcales archaeon ex4484_204
TCAGCGACCTGGTCCTGCATAGAAACGAGACCCTAGAGTTCAAGGTGAGGCACACAGGGTGCCTAGACTCACCTCCGACAACAGTTCACCTAGGCGTGGAGAGGGAGGGCCCTAGCGGTACATGGTCAGGAGTGGTTATAGAAATAGACTCCCAGCAGGTACCAAGCATGAGCAGTGGCAGCGAGGTCGTGCTTAGCTTCAGCAACGTAATCGAGCTAATAAAGGAGAATCCGCAGCTGCAGTTCATGCGGCGTGCTAGGCTGCACGTATGGGTGGACCCGGTATTGTTAGAGTTCCAGGTAGAGGGGCAGACCGTGACTGTGGAGGAATCGAGCAAGTCTAACAATAAGGGCCTCCTCACACTAGGGGAGATGCTGCTAATCCTCGGCCCCAACATGTACTTCCTGCCTAGAGGGCAGACAACGTTCACCATCATGAACCCGACGGAGATATGGTCAGCAGTAAGCGGTGCTGAACTTGAGGGCTGACCTATCACCTACTCCTATAGCATCACTGGTTGCGGGGCCGAGGTGTCCTACAATCCGGAGAACCCGACCGAGCTAACGATATCCGTGTCTAGAGACTGCACGGAGAACCAGCTGTACCTAACTATAACTGCTGAGAGCTTAGGAATGCGCTTAGAGAAAGGAGTGACCCTGTACCTCTACGAAATAGAGGAACCGCTCATGGCTCAGACCCCCTTAAAGGCTGGTTGCGCATCGTTAACTGAGCTAGGTGCTGAGGACCCATTCCTGTTCACCGATATCCCTGCTGCAATACCGCTCAACCCGTTGCAGGTAATCATGTCCGTAACCTACATAATTGGTATGGACCCCGAGATCGGGCCCATTGCCGAGTCAAGGCGGGCGAGCATCGAAATCGAGGTGTCTTGGGTAAAGCCGAACGGTGACATGGGTACCTATGTAGTGCCGGCAGCTAGCATCACGATGGGCAGGGTAATGCATAGGAAGCCAGCACTACTATTTACCGTGCCGAGGGAGATGGTGTTCAGGGACTTAAGTGTTAAGGCTGTGCCTGGCGTGGTTACCCTAAGGGTAACCACGGGAACTGACCAGGTGATCGAGAAGAGGTTCTCGGTATGGATCCATGACGGGACTACCTACCCAGCATACCTAAGGAGCTTCCACTTCGATAACTCCCCCTGCTCCAAGGTAACGTGGAGTATGTGGGAGAAGTTCTGGGGTGAGGACGCGGTCTGGGACTACTTATGTGTATTCGGTTACCGCATCAAGCTCTGGAAGGACTTAGTCTCTGAGTTCCTCTACGAATCCGTGTTTAAAGAAATGTGTCAGGAAGGGAGGTGCTCAAGCTATGCCCTTACTGGTCAGAAGTTCGCTGAGGAGCCTCCAGCGGTGGTAGCGATCGATAGATGTGCTTCATCGAGCCCGCATCCATTCACGCTAACGAAGTATACGCAGGTAACGATGAGGGAGGAACCTCCCTCAGCGAGCTTCGACATGTTAACCATGGATTTGGACACCTACTTAACTTACCAGTACATGTGGCTACTGGAGGAGAGGAACTTAAAGCGTGGAGTTTAAAAGTTCACGAAGTGGGCGCTTGGTCAGGACGTAGTGCTTGAGACCCTAAATGAGCTCAGAGCTTGGGAGAGCCTCCCAGATGACCGGAAGTGAAACGAGCCCTTCCTGCTACTCATGTTCTCCACAGAGAACATAAGAGATGCTCACACAGTTCTTGCTTACCATGTCGAGGAGGTTAACTCTAGCTTCGCCAGGATCTGGGTCGTGGATTCCAACAGGCCCTTCCAGCCCAACGATAGCACGAACCAGGACAACAGCTATGTCGAGTTCTACTGCTGCGGGTCTGATGGCCGCTGGAAGTTCAGGTTTAAAGTTGACGATAGAGGTAGTAAGGTAATCGATGACTTCATCTTCGCGACCCCCACCACTCAGCTCCACGGCGACACAGCAGCTCTAACTGAGGGGGACGTCATCACTGGGCTCTTCGAAATGTTCATAGACCTTCTAGGGAAAATGGGGGCCATGAAGGAGGGAGCTGAGAACACCTCTGGAACTAACTATTAGGAAGTATGCGTGATTCATTCCATGACCGTTAGTCTTAATACTTACTCTCCCTAGGTCTCTGCTTAGGTACGTGCTTCGAATGCCTGAGTGCTACTATAGCTTATAGCTTGCACTTCGGAGGTGGTTTAATACCGTATTCGACCTACCCTACTTAGCGTTTAAGCCCGCAACTACACACGCCCTAGAGGGGTCCGTAGTCGTCATTTATCTCGTCACTGCAGAGAGCGATGTCACTGCGCAGTTCTCCGCGGAAGGGCTTAATGAGGGCCCTCACGTAGTTCTCGGATAAGTACTTAAGGTAAGACCTACTCCATGAGCCTTAATGATGATTAATGAGTTCCTCAGTACGGCTACTACCCGCTAGGTATGTAGGGCTTTTAAGATGTATTGGGGGTGAGGCACTTAGAACTAGTTCAAGAATTGGCTGAACTCTAGCTATATTACCTGTTCACACCGTGGGTTACTCGGTAATAAACCCATGGTGCGTGGTGCGTGGTGTAGGGTCACGGTCTTAGCTGTACTAGCAGTAGCTGCTGTACTAACTGCGCTAGCGGTGTCCCCAGTAGCCTCATCAGGTACTGCGACAGCTACTCTCAAGCCTATCAAGGTGAAGATACTAACGCCTCCTAGCCTCCCTAAGGGCGTAAGTAGCGAAACACTGACAAAGGCATTAGAGATAGCAAAGACGAACCCAGAAGTTAGGAAGCTACTTGAGGAGGGCTACAAGGTGAAGCAGGCCGTACCTGTAGCTAGAGGAAAGATAGTATTTAAGGATGGTGAGGCAGTATTCAGTAATCCTGAAGTAGTTGGTGTGGTACTGACCCTCGAGAAAGGCAGTAAGGAAGTATTCGTTACTGTGGACCTAATCAGCGGTAAGGTCCTAGTAGGGAAGGAGAGCATAGTCATTCACTACCATGGATCAGCGGAGCCTTAAGGGAGCAAAATATGTAAGAGTACTCAACGTAACTAAACTTAAATGTTTTTCTCTCAATAAAACCAACTACCTCAATACCTCCTTAGGTAATAGGTGAAATAGGCGCTGGTTGGAGTGATGAGGTGAGTAATGTGAGGAGGTACAGAGAATACGTACTGTACGTCCTCTTCTTCATATCGGTACTCGTGCTCGCGCTTAAGCTAATAGCCCCTAGTAAGGTGTACTTAGTAATGAGTGACGGAGGAGTTAAGGTGTATGAGGTGCCTCATCTCTATACCTTGCAGGACGTCATAGCAGTAGCTATCTCGAGCTCCTTAGCCACCGCCTCAGGAATCCTTCTCATACTCTCTAAGGAGAGCGGTAAGGGTGAGGGTAAGGATGTGGTGATGAGCGGTGATGGAGTTACTGAGGATACCATTAGGTACTGGGAGACCTTGAAAAGCGAGCTTGAAGGTCTTGAGAGGAGGATTGTGGAGGAGCTAATTAGGGCAGGAGGCTCGATGTACCAGAGCAACCTCGTAGAAGTACTGGGTGTCCCTAAGAGTACGCTCAGTACCTCACTAGCTAAGCTTGAGTCTAGAGGGATTGTACTAAGGGTTAGGAAGGGGTTGAGGAATTTGGTAGTCCTTACATCACCTAGTAAGGCGAGAGTAACTGAAGTAAGGAATAAGGACAGCCCAACTTAATTACTTAGGGTGGTGCGTGTGGGTAAGCTTGCTTACGGTCTTAAGGCGGTCTTTAGGGCTAGCTTCGATGAGGTTGTTAGGGCATTAAGCCGTTCCCAGAGAGCATCTGGCGTCTACCTTGAGGTTCTCAATACGGAACCTAGGCATAATACTCTCAAGTATATTCATCGGTGGGTTAGTAGGGAGTAGCGTAGGATCCACCATCGCCTCGCCCTTGGGAAGAGGGTTGCTTACCTGCTCTTCGGCACTTTAATGATTGCTTGGTCCTCATCTAGGCGGTAGCGACCCCTAGGGACACCCTACCCGCCGTTAAGCACGTAGGGCGCGAGGAGGTTAAGGCACCTTCCGTGTGGCGCGATAGATTCACTATACTCTGGAAGTAACCCCACGTTAATAGTGATTGGAAGGGATGCGGAGGTCAGGATCGCTGAGGCCTACGATGCCTACGGACAGAGAGTGTACACGTTCAGAGATGCCTTCCCGCCAAGCCCTAGTGAGTTAAGCCGTACAGCAGCGGCAGTCCCGATCCCGGCTCCTATGGCTAGACCGGCCTACATGTTCATAAGGGGGAGCGAGCTGGTAATGACTATAGAGGCAACTAAATCAGGGACGGTGGACGCGGTAGCAGAGGGAGGTAACAGATCCTTAATGATCCTTTACCCCGGGATGCCTAATAGCTTAAGCAAACTAGGGCTAACGCAAGCTAGTGTAAGGGTTGAGGAGGGTGTTGCTAGTAAGTACAGAGTAATGTCGGCTGTGCTTAACGGTACCCACCCCTACCGGATAACACTTAATGTGAGCCCTGCAGGCCAGCCCTTCGCCGCCAACTTCTCAATCCCGGGATGCTTCATGATCCACAACATGGGTGGAAAGCCCGTAGCCTTGAGCGCTGAGTTCATCAGGTACGGTATCGAGGGCAACCAGAGCGCAACTTACGAGGGCCTTGAAGTTGGTTCCGGGGACACCATTATCGTAACACCAAGGTCATGGGGAGATCTTGGCAGGGGGCTGATCGTTAAGATCGATGAGGGCTCGGACGGCACGATCGATAAGGAAGTAGTAGTGGGCAGAGGGGGGAGGACTGTAGTTAAGCCATCGACAACTACCAAGGAGGAGACGAAGCCCCCGGAAAGGTCAACAAGCATCTTCAAGCTGCCGAGGTGGGTAACCTCTCGAATCCTGATCGTGGCTGCAGCAGTACTCATTATGCTGATAGCAGCTGCTGCCGCGATCAGTCGAAGGAAGTAGGGGTGCTACGCAGGTAAGACGCTTTTCCCCTCAACGACCTCCTAAAATGTTCTTACATCACGTCACTACCTCTCCTAAGCCAACATTTTTGTTCATAATACCTACGCGGAACTGCTGGTAGCTATAGGGGCTGCTGTAAGTATGCTTCAACTACCTATGGACAGTACCAGCTAGCTTTACGGATTAAAGCAACTTATCATTTAGATCCGTTAATCAGGGTTCATCCCTTGTTACGTTTTGAGGACGACCCCTACTGCAATTCTTTCCGCCCTCCTAACTTCTTAGTATTAAAACCTGCTCTCCTCAGCTACCATATTCATGGCTTTCCATATCTGGGTTAACCATGGAGGTAGATGAGAAGATGTAGACCACCAAAAAGACCTACAGTAATTAGTAGCTGCGTAACCCTTGTTAGTAGGGGGCTCAAGGCTTGGGAGCAGCTATAGAGGCACGGAACTTAACGAAGCAGTACAACGGCGTAATGGCGGTTAACCAGGTAAGTTTTGAGGTTAGGGAGGGTGAGATATTCGGCTTTTTAGGCCCTAACGGTGCGGGAAAGACGACCACTATAAGGATGATAACAGGTCTAGTAAAGCCTGATGAGGGTACCGCCTACGTAGCTGGATACGACATTCTTAAGGAACCAGTTAAGGCTAGGCAGCACTTAGGGGTTGTGCCCGAGGTATCGAATGCCTACATAGACCTTACTGCGTGGGAGAACTTAGTGCTTATAGGTAAGCTGTACGGTCTCCTGAGGTCGGTGCTGCAGGAAAACGCGGTGAGGCTTTTAAGGGTGTTCGGACTCTACCACGTTAAGGACAGGGCCGTGAGGAGCTTCTCTAAGGGCATGAAGCAGAGGCTCCTACTATGTATGGCCCTAGTGAGCGAGCCTGAAATACTGATCCTGGACGAGCCTACCTCAGGGCTAGATGTTGAGAGCGCTAGGTTCCTACGAGAGAAGATAGTGCAGTTCAATAGGGAGGGGGGAACTGTCTTCCTCTCAACCCATAACATGGAGGAGGCTAACACGCTGTGCCACAGGGTAGCGATAATAAACCGGGGGAGGATAGTCACTGTAGACACCCCCGAGAACCTCAGGGCTAGAATCACTGAGCTTCAACGAGTTGAGGTAGTGTTCGACAAACACGTAGAGCTGAGGGAGCTCCTAAAGATCCGTGCAGTAAGGAGAGCCCTGCTAGCAGGGTGTAGGGTGAGGATCTACACACCCAACCCCCCGGAAGTAATAGAGTCCATCGTAGATTTCGCAAGGGAGAGGAGTTTAAGGATTTTAAGCTTAAATACCGCAGCACCTTCACTTGAGGACGTATTCCTAGAGCTCGTTAAAGGGGGGTCAGTGAGGTGAACCAAGTCGTAGAGCAACTTAAACGCTCCATCGTCATAGCTGTTAAGGATATAAGGATATACTACTTAAAGGGCCCTGTCATCATCTTCGGGTTAGTATTCCCCCTCTTCCTGGCCCTAGCCTACACCGTTGGGAGGAACATGCCCTTAAAGGAGATACTGCCTGGTTTAACAGGTATGACTACGTTCTTCGCTGCAACAGCTGTTGGGCCGTCCATTATTCCATGGGAGACGCGCTCAAAAACCCTTGAAAGGCTCCTAAGCTGCCCGGTAGCGTTATGGACGGTCATACTAGGGGATGTGCTTTCATCATTCTTTTTCGGGCTCATAATATCGGTAGTCCCGCTAACACTAGCCCTAGTCATCGCTGTTCAGCCCACAGGTATCGCCCTTCTAGTCCCGGGGGTGGTGATTGCCTGTCTATGCTTCTCGGCCTTAAGCGTTCTGCTATCAGCATACCCGCCAACGGATGTGCCAGCTACTACCATGATGCTATCATCACTAGTGAAGTTCCCGCTCGTCTTCATAAGTGGGATATTCATACCGATCGATCAGCTACCGCTATGGGGAAGGATATTAGCCTCAATCTCGCCGCTAACATACTTCACCGACATGGCTAGACAGCTCATGCTAGGCAAGGGCTACTACCCGCTAACAGTAGACCTAGCAGCAATGTTCGTCTACACAGCTGTGTTCCTATTAGCATCCTTTAAACTCCATGAAAGAACCATAGCTAGACGTCTAAGCTAGCCGTGCTAAACATAGGTTGTAGCCCGGTTAGATAGCCCCTTTAATACCTGGCTCCCCAGTAAAAACTTAGAGTTCTCAGGGAGCTGAACCTTAATGAAATCCTTTAACCTCCCCCACCTAGGTTACGTGGGGTGATCGATTTAGCTTTAGTGATGAGCTCCTACGGTGTTAAAGTCTTGCTTAAACTATCGAGGTGTGTAGATGAGGTAGTAAGGGGCCTCACAGATACCTTCGCTAGACGCTATATTCCATCGTTTAAGGTCGATAGTGCCTCGAAGAACCTACATTACGATGCCGAAGTGGTGTGGGAGGTTACCGATAGAGGCTTCGATGTAGCTGAGGTATCGCTGGGGGTGCGAGACCTGTTTAGGGTTAGGTCCCCACCACCAATGCCGTACATCAACGAATCCCCGTACTTCTTCCTACTCCAGGTCCTTTCAAGGCAGTACCTGAAGAAGGGCTACCTAATGCTTACCGACTCCGTATCCATATACAGTAAGGGGAGGGCGTACCTACTGCTAGGGTATCCCCACACAGGTAAGAGCACCATTTTAGCTATAGCGTTAGCGAAGGGTTATACCCCCCTAACGACTGAGAACACCATAGTTTCCGTGGGTGATGACGGTGTTGAGATCATCGGCGGTACGGACGTGCTGGTATTTGACCCTAGGGTGAGGGAGGTGTACGGTATAGATATGCCAGCGGAGCAGAGGACAAGGCATGGCTACGGGGTTATAGACCTAAGCTGTAGGAGGTCTATGGAGAAAGCACGTGTTAGCGCTATATACCTGCTCTACTGTTCGTATTCATCAGTAGGGGTCAGCAAGAGTAGGGTTGTTGGCAGGAAGGCGGTAAAGACTCTGTGGCACTTCGCTACCTCCGTAATAAGGGGAGGGGATTACTACGAGCCATACCCCCTCAACTTAAGTGATAGAGACCTAGACGTAAGGCTAAAGGAGTTAGTTAACCAGGTAGCTAGGAGGTACCGTAGCTCCTTCTTCGAGATTTTTGGCTCCCACATCGAGGTTTTTAAGGAGATAACTGGGGGTAGCACATAGCCTCAGCGAAGTGTAGCTACCTAGTTAGCGAGGCATTAAGCGATCTATCGTGCACGAGCTCATAGGGTATAGCGTACGTATCGCCATCACTGCAGTTAAGCACTAGGAACCCCCTAGCTAGCCCGGCGAGATAGCACTCCAACCCCCTTAAAGCCTTATTAACCATACCCGCACTATAGGTGACCCGCGACTTAAGCAGGGCTTCATCACTCGGTGAATACATATCGAGTATGTAAACCACGCCCCTCTCAATGAACCCCTTAATAGTGCTCACCACCCTATCACCACTGGTGAGCGGAGCTGCCCTCCTTAACGACGTAAGGAGGTTCTTAATTAGTAAGCACGTAAACCTCCTTAAGTCCCCCTCTAAGCCCTCGCTGCCCCGTTTAAGAGAGCTTAACACAGACCTAACCCTGTACTCGGTTCTTGGAGCCTCCCTAACCTTAGACTCCATCGATAACCACCTCTCGATAGACCTCGCCTCAGTAATGTCTTTAGTGATAAACACTGTGCTAGCTAAGTATGTGGGTTGCTCCAGCAACCTACGTAGGCCCTTAATTATTAGTGATGTCCCCACCTTCAAGATGTCGCCGCCATAGTATACCGTGTAGACGAGCGTTGGCATGTTGAAGAACTCGTTGCTAAGATCGGGCCTCCCACCCCCATATATAAACCTCAAATACCTCCCGTAGCTAGTATTGAAGTGCTTAGGGCAGAACGGCTTACCGGGAGGTAGCTCGGCGCTGCAGCCTTCGTAACCCACCCTAACCATCCAGAGGTCAGGAGCCCTTCTTAACACCTCCAAGTGCTTAACGCCGGGACACATGTTAGGACCTAGGGGTGTATCGGCAAACCTTAACCCATCAGCCTCACCTAGAAATTGGAGGTAGCCATCTACTTCAGCAAGCACCCTCCAGTCCTTAATAACGTATCTAGCTAGTATGTAACTACTACTCCTCCTCTCAAGTAGGCTGATCAGGCAGTTAGCAATACCGCTGTGGAAGCCCTTAAGCACGTGCGTAGTGAAGAGCTCCCTTATCACGATGGTCAGGGCGGCCACCAAGTAATGCTCTAGTCCCCACCCTAGATATACTTATCACTAGCTTAAAATAGTGAGTGTAGGGTGTAGCTATGGGAAATACCATACTCGATAAGGTCTACAGATTAGCTGTGGAGGCCGATAGGGTTCTTGAGGGAGTAGTGCATAGAACCCCTACTACGTACTCCCACACCTTCTCATCTATGTGTGGTGTTAATGTCTACCTTAAGCTCGAGAACCTCCAGAAAACGGGTGCCTTTAAGCTTAGGGGGGCTTACTTTAAGATCTACTCATTTATTGAAGAGGCTAGGAGGAAGGGTGTTGTAACAGCGTCTTCGGGGAACCACGCACAGGGGGTTGCGTACTCAGCGGGTAAGCTAGGCGTGAAGGCAACTGTAGTTATGCCAGTAACTACACCACCATATAAGGTTAACGCAACTAAGTACTACGGAGCTAACGTAATGCTTTACGGCGATATTTACGATGAGGCTTATGCGAAGGCCCTAGAGATTAGCAAGGAAGTAGGGGCTGTATTCATACATCCCTTTAACGATGTTCATGTAGTGGCTGGTCAGGGTACAATAGCTTTCGAGATCCTGAGAGAGGTAGGGGACGTAGACTACGTCTTAGTGCCTGTAGGGGGCGGCGGGCTAATATCGGGTATAGGTGCCGTGATTAAGGCGATTAAAGGCAGTAGAACTAAGGTTATAGGTGTTGAGCCTGAGGTAGCACCGAAACTGCTGAGGAGCTTGGAGGCTGGGAAGCCTGTAGATATTCAGTTAAAGCCCTCCCTAGCGGATGGAGTTCTAACTAAGAGGGTAGGTGACTTAACATTCGATATTGTGAAGGAGGTGGTGGATGATGTTGTCCTAGTAGACGAGGACTCCATAGCTAGGGCTATCTACCTACTCCTCGAGAGGGCTAAGCTCCTCGCTGAGGGTGCTGGTGTGCTACCTCTAGCAGCACTGCTCAGTGGTGCTTTAAAGGTTAGGGGAGGCAGGGTTGTTGCGGTGATTAGCGGGGGTAACGCCGATTTAACAACCCTATACAGGGTCATCCTCAGGGGGCTAGCTGTCGACAACAGGATAGTTAAGTTAACCCTAGTTCTCAGGGACGTCCCAGGCATGCTTAACGAAGCGTTAAAGGTTGTTTCAGCAAATAGGTTGAACATTCTCGACATAAGGCACGACAGGTTCGATGTTACGGTACCGCAGGGATATGCCCGTGTAGAGCTCATAGCTGAGTCCCCTTCACCAGATGCGTGTAGTAGGACGCTTAAGGAGCTCAGAAACCGAGGGTTTAAGGTAATTACTAACGTTAGCGGGCTAGAAGGCCTTAAGTCCTGACATAGCTAAGCCCTGCCCTGCACACGTCAAGCCTCTTATCAGAGGTGCTGAGGGGTAAGGGAGATGTAAATATTTTTAAAATGCATCCTTGGGGAAGTACTCTAAGGCCCATGGAGCGTGAACTAGAGGGAGCTCTGGCCGTTGAGCTTAGCGACATCATGACTCTCTAAACCCTATTAGTAGGGTTTAAGGTAGGAGGAGGGATTTAACGTAGGTGTGAGAAGCAATAGCGTAGAATAGAATGAAGCTGTACGGTAATCTCAGGTAACCCGCTCTCACGTATTCTTAACATACCTTGAGAACACTATGTAGCCTGTGTGGGCTATCATAGTTGAGAGGGGTCTGAAGGCCTTCTCGTCGGGCTGGTACTCTCTTAGAAGTGTTTCGAAGACCCTTATGTCAATGAAGCTACCCAGCTCCTTAAGCTTACTTAAGAGCTTGATCACTTGGTTAGCTGTAGGTAGGAATACGAGGATCGGGGATGAGGGCTTTAAGGACTTACCGATAACATCAACTACCTCCCAGGGGTTCGGTATGTCAAGGAATGCTGCATCGATGCCCTCCTCGCTAACCCCATACCTAACGTCGGCGATCTTTATTGTTACCCTGTGAAGGATGCCTAACCTTCTTAGGTTCTCCTTCGCAACCCTAGCGAAGTCCTCCCTAACCTCGTAGCCATAGATATGGCCTTCATCGCCTACGATAGTTGCTAAGACCGCTGTTAGGAAGCCCGTGCCAATACCGGCTTCAAGAACCTTGTACCCGGGTCTAACACCTGCTAGGAGAGCCATATAACCTAGGTCTTTAGGGTATATAACCTGGGTAACCCTCTTAAAAGCGTGCATCAAGTAGTCAATGAGGAGGGGCTTGAGGACATACACCCTCACCCCGGTGCTCAGCATAACTGGGGTACCCCACTCCTTACCCCTTATCCCGTCATGGCTTATGCAGCCCTTATCGGAGCTGAACACCCCGCCCTCCTTAATCCTGACTACCTTAGCCCTCCTCCTATCAATGAAGAGGAGAACGTCATCCCCTACATCAATGGCTCGGCTCTGATGTCTTCCTTCACCGCTCAGAAATACCAGCCCTCCTCATTGCCATACATTAGTAGGGGAACAAGGCCTATAAAGTTAGAGGTGCACTGGTTTTAGGGCCCAGTCTAAATGAGCCTTATTCTCTTAACACCGACCCTGCCCTGACTTACAGGGATAGAGCCTATATCGTAGCTCAGCTCGGACTCGCTCATCCATAACTCACGTTTAAGAAGGTCTCTTATCGCTGTCCTGATAACCTCCGACCTACTCGAGTACCTCCCCAGCTTAACTAACTCGTCTATACCTTCTAGGTAGACCTCAGGCATCTTAACTGTAACAAGCCTCAAACTATCACCGCTACCCATCTATGTTAGGGGTAGCTTAAAAGAACTGACCCAATAGAACCCGCATAGCTTTAAAGCCTGCTAGGAGCATATAGAGCTGGTGATTAGGTGGGTCGCGGAAAGTTTAGGAAGCCTGCTCCAGCTATTGATAGAGGTAGGCGGGCATTAGCTAGGCAGATTAAGGAGGCCTTAAGGGGAAGGGAGAGAGAGGCGAGGGAGTACCACCTCAACGATGAATCCTTAATTAATAAGGCCGCCAGAGTTGTTAGCGAGGCTGACGTAGTGACACCATCATCGCTAGCTACAGCTCTAGGGGTTAAGGTATCTATAGCTAAGGCAATAATGAGACATCTAATAGAGAGTAACCAGCTCGAGGTCATAGATAGGAGTAGGGAGCTCATTATCGCTATTCCTAAGAGGGGGTAGCGAAGAACAATTAAAATAGAGCTTCACGTCACCGTTAGTAAGCATAACCAGAGGGTAGTGCTGTACTGCCTACTTAATTTCAATTAACTACTCGCTTAAGAAGACCCCCTTTAGACCTCGTAACCTGCTTACTCGTGGAACCCGTAAAGTTCACTAGCTATCTTCCTAGCCACCTCATCGGGGAGCTCCTTTATATCGATGATCTTAGCTGTTGAAGGGATTCTACGTACCGGTTTACCTACAATGACGTACTTATCCGGGTTGTTATCTGCCCTACCCTTAAACACCCTAACCTTAACGTACTTCCTGTCCTCTACCTTAACATACATGTACTTACCCCTTCTTAAACCCATACCTACTCCCTACCATGAGGTGGGGGTTCTCTAAAAAATCTTTATACCTTAGCAGCTAAGTTCGTTTTGTGGAGACAGGTAGTTATGCCTGAAAAGGATGTTGAGTGGGAGAGGCTGGTTAACGATATAAGAAACTGTACTAGGTGCCCCCTCCATAGATTTAGGAAGAAACCCGTTCCAGGAGAGGGCTCGCTGGACAGCGCGGTTATGTTTTTAGGTGAGGCCCCCGGTAGGAGTGAGGATGAAGCTGGACGCCCGTTCGTAGGTGCTGCTGGTAGGTTGCTGAACGAGCTGCTTAACTTAGCTGGACTAGATAGGGGGGAGGTCTTTATAACTAACGTTGTTAAGTGTAGACCCCCAAACAATAGGGACCCTAGGAGTGAGGAGGTAGCTGCATGCTCCGTACACACCAACAGGATCATAGGGCTCGTAAGACCTAGGGTTATCGTTACGCTTGGTAATCATGCAGGACGCTACATATTTGAGCGCTTCTCGAAAATGAGGTGGCTAGGCATTAAGGCTATGAGGGGGAGGGTTTATAGGTTGAACGTGCTAAACGATAGCGTCGTCGTGATAGCTACATACCACCCCGCCGCAGCGCTATACAACCCGCAGCTCAAGGGCGAGCTCGAAGAGGACTTCAAGGTATTACTTAGGAGAGCGATTAAGTTGGGGAGTACTTTAAAACAGCCCACACTCCTCGACTTCATGGGGAGGTGATTCAATGAGTAGGGAGAAGGTCCTTGAGTACTTAAGGAAGAAGGTGAAGGAGCTTGAGGAGGAGTTAAAGATGTATAGGAACCTCATCTCAATCGTTGAGGGGGGGAGGGAGGAGCCCTCTGTTGAGGAGATAAAGCTAGAGAACGTAAGGGTTATAACAGCTGATGGAGACGTCGTAGCAAACGTTATCGAGACTAAGGGGGGTGTTAGGGTAATCCTTAGGGAGTCAATACCTGCAGATAGCGCACTACTAAACTCGTTCTTAATACGTGTTTTAGAGGAGAGGAAGGAGTGCGGCGATATCAAGGACTACAGGGTCAAAGTAAGTAAGGGTTTCATCTCGGAGATCGAGGTGCTTGGTAGGAGCGACCTTATATATAGGGAGCTCGAGCTAGCCCTGAAGTACTTATGGAGGGAGCTCCATAAAGGTGAGCCCTCAGCGTAACACTGACCAGGCACTACTAACCTTCTTGCCGGGTTTTCATCACAGGCCCACATCCCCCTTACTATAGCCCTGATTAAAAACTATTATGTGTTTACTACTTAAGACTGTAGTAGTTATTAACTGATATAGTAGATATTCTGCTTGGGGGGGCTATGGATCTTCAAGTACTTGTCCAGGCATTCGATAAGTTAGAGAGCATAACCAGCAGGACCCAGATGACCCTCATATTAGTTGACCTCTTTAGGAAGACGCCGGCTAGCATTATTGATAAGGTCGTATACCTAATTCAGGGTAAGCTATGGCCTGACTGGAAAGGCCTTCCCGAGCTCGGTGTGGGGGAGAAGTTCCTAGTTAAGGCAATAGCTAAAGCTACTAGGGTAAAGGAGAGCGAGGTTGAGAGGCTTTACAAGAAGTTCGGCGATCTAGGTAGAGCGGCTGAGTTCTTAAAACAGAGGGAGGCTGGCGGGGCTGGGCTAATGAAGTTCATGGCACCGACCGAGGCCCTCAAGAAGAGGTTAAGCGTTGAGGGGGTCTATGAAACATTGGTTAAGGTTGCTTTAGCCACTGGTGAGGGTAGCAGGGATATAAAGATAGGTTTAATTGCGGGGCTCCTAGCGGAGGCAACACCTCTAGAAGCTAGGTACTTAATGAGGTTTATTGAGGGTAGGTTAAGGCTGGGCATAGGTGATGCAACCATTATGGACGCACTAGCGATTACGTTCGCGGGCTCGCAGTCATATAGACCATTAATAGAGAGGGCTTACAACATTCGGGCCGACCTAGCTAACATAGCTAAGGTAGTAGCTGAGAGGGGCATTAAAGCTATTGAAGGAATAAAGCCTGAGGTAGGCATCCCGATAAGGCCCATGCTCGCTGAGAGGCTTAGCGACCCTAGCGAGATACTGTCTAAGGTCGGTGGTAAGGCCCTCATTGAGTACAAGTACGATGGTGAGAGGGCGCAGATTCATAAGAGGGGAGATGAGGTGTGGATATTCTCGAGGAGGTTGGAGAACATAACACATCAATACCCCGACGTCGCTGAGATGACGAGGCAGTACTTAACGAGTTCTGAGACAATAGTTGAAGGGGAGGTTGTAGCAATAGACCCAGATACCGGGGAGATGAAGCCCTTCCAGGAGCTGATGCACAGGAAGAGGAAACACGATATCCATGAAGCGCTAAAGGAGTACCCCGTAGCGGTGTTCCTATTCGACGTACTGTATAATGAAGGTGAGGACCTAACGTTTAAACCTATAGCTGAGCGTAGGGAGGTCCTCTACAAAATAGTGAGGGAGAGTGAGAGGTTTAGGATAGCCGAGCACATGATTACCGATAGCCCTGAGGAGCTAGAGAAGTTCTTCCTTAGGGCTATAGAGGATGGAGCTGAGGGTGTCATGGTGAAGGCCCTGCATAAGCAAGCAATTTACCAGGCCGGAGCTAGGGGATGGCTGTGGATCAAGTATAAGAGGGACTATAAGAGCGAGATGACCGACACAGTCGACCTCGTCGTTATAGGGGCTTTTGCGGGTAGGGGGAAGAGAGCCGGTAAGTACGGAGCACTCTTAGTTGCTGCATACGACCCAAGTACAGACATGTTTAGGTCCGTATGTAAGGTTGGGTCAGGCTTTACTGATGAGGACCTTGAGAAGCTGAACGACATTATAAGCCCGTACATTATACAGTACAAACACCCAAGGGTTGACTCCCTTATGAAGCCCGATGTCTGGGTTAGCCCCGCATTAGTAGCTGAGATAATAGGGGCTGAACTAACTCTCTCACCAATCCACACATGCTGTAGGGACCTAGTTAAGAAGGGAGCTGGAATCTCCATAAGGTTCCCGAGATTCATAAGGTGGAGGGACGATAAAGGACCTGAAGACGCTACAACAGTAGATGAGCTTCTGGAGATGTATAAGAGACAGCTTAGGAGGGTTGAGGAAGCGAGGCCGTCAGCGATCTAGCTAGGCTAACCAGGGAGTTCAAAGCTGGTACTTAGGGCCCGTGGAGTACTAGGTAACCGTGTATCCATGCTAAAACGTTTAAATGACGGGGACCTCACCTATAGATAAGGACCTCGCTCCCTATCATCTGACCTGGGAGGCTCCTCTTAAACACAGCTATAACAACGTTATTCCTCCCTCTAGCGTGGGCCCTAATCACTCTCCCTACGTACATGTTGCCGTAACTATCTCTAGCAATAACCTTACCGCCCACCAGGTTATTAGCCTTAACGTTAGAGTTGATCACCCTAATTAAGAGCTGCTTAGTGTTCTGTGTCTTAGCACCTCTTCTATACCCCATAATAACGCCCACTGAAATCCCTGCCCCTTCCATAAACACCACCTCACCGGTTTAGTGTATGTGAAGGTTTAAAATCATTACGCCGAAGTTTAATAGTTTAGTAAACCGTAATCAGTTGAGAGGCAATGAAGTTCGTGGTTGACGCTATGCTGGGAGATGTCGCTAGGTGGTTAAGGATTTTAGGATACGACACCCTATACTCGAAGGACTTCAAGGACTGGGAGATAGAGAGGGTAGCGAGGAGCGAGGACAGGGTCATAATTACAAGGGATGTAGGGCTATATCGTAGAGCTAGGAGGAAGGGATTGAGGGCTGTACTCATAGAGCCTGGCAGTATAGAGGACGACCTCCTAACCATAGCGCTGAGAACCGGTATTGAGATACGCTTTAAGCCTAGTAGGACGAGGTGCCCGCACTGCAACACCGAGCTCGTCATAATACCTAAAGCTGAGGCGTTATCACTAGTTCCATCACACATAGGAACTAGGTACGACACCTTCTGGAAGTGCCCTAAGTGCGGGAGGGTTTATTGGCAGGGAAGTCACTGGAGAACTATAAACTCCATAATAGATAGCGTTAATAGGAGGCTTCCCTCGACATACTAGGGGTGATTTGTTGAGCGAGACCTACATAGCCCCTGACGAGCTTTCATTAAGTGATGGCAGGTTGCTCGTTAGGCTAGCTAGGGAAGCAATTTCTTCATACCTTACTAGGGGGGAGGTGTTAAAGCCTAAAGCAGGTGTTCCGAGCAAGTTGTTTAGAAGAGGGATGACGTTCGTAACTATCCTCAAGTTCCCTACCCTCGAATTAAGGGGCTGTATAGGCTATACCTCACCCATGGAGCCCCTAGCCGCTAATGTTGTGAACGCCGCGATCGCTGCCGCTACTCAGGACCCTCGATTCCCCCCGCTAACTATTAATGAGCTGAGAGGGGTAGTCATTGAGGTTTCGGTGCTCTCTATTCCTAAGCCGACCAGCCCCAACCCCGAGGATAGGCTCAGCTCATTCACTATAGGTAGGCACGGACTAGTAGTGGAGCATGGGTTTAATAAAGGACTCCTGCTCCCCGAGGTTCCCGTTGAGCACTGTTGGGATGGCGAGACCTTCCTATCGGAGACTTGCCTAAAGGCTGGTTTACCGCCTGACTGCTGGTTAAACGCTAAAGTAAGCCTGCTTACATTCTATGCAAGAACTTTCCGTGAAGTAAAGCCAGGAGGCGATGTTATGGAGAGGGACCTAACTAAGGAGTACCGGGATAGGTGTAGGCACCTGTTCACTCTTAAGGAAACGCCCTAGACCTTAAGAGAAACGCTTTAGCGAGATTCTTAAAGGGTGTGGATTGGTTAGCGTTAGGCTACTAACCTGGAGCGGTATTAATCTCGGCGATCCGCGGAGGGTCATAGTCATAGCTGTTAAGACCTCTGCTGGCGGCGTTAAGGATAAGGGCGTGGACTACTACATTAATAACTACCCGGAAGACCGTATTAGTAGGTGGCTCATCGAAGCAGTTAAGTTCCCAAGCGTCTTAGAACACGTAGCATTCACATTCCTTATAGAGGGTATTAGTAGGGTGACGTCCCATCAGCTAGTTAGGCATAGGTTAGCCAGCTATACACAGGAGTCTCAGAGGTACTCAGCAGCTGAGAAGGGCTATGTTTTACCGGAAAGCGTTAGGAAGCTGGGTTTTGAAGAACGCTTTAAGGAGGTGGTCGACGCTGCTTACAGGGTGTACGACGAAATGATTAATGCGGGCATCCCGTACGAAGACGCTAGATACATACTACCTCAGGCCGTAGCGACTAGGGTCTTAATGACCGTAAATCTCAGGGAGCTAATACATATAGCGTGCCTTAGGCTATCACCGCTTGCTCAGTGGGAGATTAGGGAGGTCGTTAATGAAATGGTTAAGGAAACCTCCAGGGTTATACCTGAATTACCTAAGGTGATTGAGGAGGGATGTAAGAGGGGGATATAATTGATATTATCCGACTTCGACTTAAAAGCATACCTAAACTCTGGAAGGCTTAGGATCGAGCCCTTCACTGAGGAGATCATTAGAGAGAACGGCTTAGACTTTAGGTTAGGGAGGGAGTTCTGCGAGCTATTGGCATCTAAGAGGACAGTCGACCTAACTAAGCGCCTAAGAGACGTTGACATAAGTGAGCTCTATAAATGCTACGAATCAGAAGTGATTTCTTTAAAGCCTAATACAAGGTACCTACTTCATACCGTTGAGAGGGTAACCTTACCGCCTGAACTCATGGCGTTCGTTGAGCTCAGGTCAACGTTCGCTAGGCTGGGACTTATAATACCTCCAACGATAGTTGATGGAGGTTTCTCGGGGCAACTAACTATAGAGCTCCTAAACACGTCCTTCCCCATCAAGATACCCGCAGGTACTAGGTTCCTACACGTAGTCTTCGCTAAGCTCACAACCCCGGTAACTAAGCCGTACAGAGGGAGGTACCAAGGTCAAACAGGCGTTACACTGCCTAGACTGGAAAGCTTAATTACTAACCGTTAACTAAGCGGTTAGGTGTGGAAGAACTTCTCAATATCCTTACCCTTCTGCTTAACCATGGGCATAGCGATCTCCCCAAACTTACTTTCGAACTCCTTAACCCTATTCATCATGTAGTAAGCCAGGGCTTTAAACTGGAGGGGGGACATCTTAATCTCTATGAGCAGCTCCCTCTCTATGGAGTCTATGGTCATGCTACCGTCAGGATTAGTCCTGGGAATTATCTTGTCAATGAAGAAGATTAGGGAGCCCTCATTAGGGTTTAAAACCCCTAGAGCCCCTGTTGAATGTATTACCCTGTAATTATCCGCCTTCTTAGTCTCTATTCTAGGTATGGGCAAGCTTACCACCACGTAACAGTGGTTTAAGGGGTATTTATATGGGAGGTCAGGGGGCTCCTAAGTCTTCATTAATCCGTGACCGCCACATTCATCATCCACAGAGTGAAACGTTAAGAGCTATATAAAATCTTGACTTCTAACCCTACTTCATAACCTACCCCTTCAAAGCTACCTAGATCTTCTTCTTCCTCATGAGCTCAGCTCTCTTTAACTCCTCGCTGAATTTCTTAAGGGTCTTCTCAAAAGCGCTGTAGAGGAGCTCCTCATCTATCTCCTCAAAAACTCTTCTAAGGAACTTTAAAGCACATGCCTTGCTATGGAATAGATATTCCTTACCCTTTACAACAAGGACTACGCCCTGGCCTCTAGGAAATCTCCTGCCACACACTATGCATGTAAGCTTATTACTAGCCAAGCACTTACACCTATACTCTTATTTTCCCCTAAGCAATTTAATCCTTCAGAGTGGTTATAGATGTATACTTCCAGTAGTACTGACGTAGGTAGGGTGCTAGACGAGGTAGTAAGAGAGGCTGGAATAAAGCCAGTACTCTACCAGAGAGAGGCATTCAGCGCTATACTGGATGGCTACAACGTCTTAATTACAGCGCCAACAGGGTATGGGAAGACAGAGGCAGCGGTACTTCCCATCCTAACCTTGATGAAGATTAGAGCACACGAACCAATAGCCCTCCTCTACGTAACCCCTCTTAAATCTCTAATAAACGACCTCCTCCATAGGCTAAGGAGTTTATTCCAGAGGTACGGGTTTAGAGTTATGAGGAAGCATGGCGATGTACCAGCTAATGAGCGTAAGGCACGGTTAAGGAGGGTACCGCACGTCCTCATAACGACCCCTGAAAGCCTTGAAATAGATCTGGATATGTCAAAGAATATTAGGAGGTATCTAAGGAATGTAAAATGGGTTATAATTGACGAGCTCCACGAGGTAGCTGCAAGTAAGAGAGGTCTCCAACTAGCTTTCCTACTTGAGAGGCTTAGAAGGGCCTCCGGGGACTTCCAGGTTATAGCTTTATCAGCAACCATCTCAGACCCTCTTAACGTGTTTCAGCCGTTCGTAGGGTCCTCGAATAGGAGGTTAAGGATTGTTAATGGAGGGTTCAAGAAGCCCCTAATTAAGGTTATTTATACCGAGGATGTTGAGGAAGCCCTCTTTAAGGAGATGCCTAAAGGCAGGAAGAAGTGCATTGTGTTTGTTAACTCAAGGCGCTTAGCTGAGAGAGTACATGGGATACTCGCTAAGATACCCGGGCTTAATGATGTAGTAGGTGTTCATCACTCATCAGTTGCTAAGCTAAGCAGGGAGGATCTAGAGCTGAGGTTTAAAAGTGGTGACGTTAAGTGCGTTGTAGCAACTAAGACCCTTGAACTGGGGATCGATATTGGTGACGTTGACGTTGTCATCCATATAGGGGCGCCACCCTCTGTAACATCACTGGTTCAGAGGGCGGGTAGGTCGGGTCACTCTATGGAGGCCGTAAGCAAGGCCATTATAATAACTGATGCCTTAGATGAGTACCTACTCTCCTTAGCGGCAGCGGAGCTAGCGACTAAAGGAGTGCTAGAGGAGGGTAGAATGTTCTGCTACCTAGATGTAGTAGCTAGGGAGATAGTAGGTGAGGTTTTAGGAAGTAATGGAGTCACCATCGAGGGTATTGAGAAGCTGGTAAACTCAATTAAGCCATGCCGCGATAGATCCGGGGAGTTAAGAAGCATAATTAACGTACTTATTCAATCAAGGATTCTAAGAAGAGAAGGCGATCTACTAAGAATCGGTAGGTTCTTCTATAAGATCTGGAGCCCTGATGGTTTTGGTGGAAGCATTAGGAGGTTCTTCTCCTTTATTCAGAGCAACGACGATAAGTTTACCGTTAAATACCTTGATAAGGATGTAGGTTACCTGGATTCTTCATACGTAATGAAGTATCTAAGGCCATGGGACAGGGTTAAAATAGGAGGGAATACTTGGGATGTCTTAAGTATTAACGTCGTAAAGAAGACTATTTCCGTTAAACCCTCTAACAGTAAGGGCGATATCCCCTATTGGAGTGGCTCTCTAATAATGTTCAGTAAGTTGCTAACCAAGCATGTATTTAACATGGTGCACAGGTATTGTAGGGAGGGTTCTAAAGAAGACCGCGTTCTCAGCGATCTATGTTTAAATTTAAGTGAGGAGGTCGTTAAGCAACTACGTAACGGCGGCACCGTAGTGGAGCACGTAGGTGATCAGTTCGTAGTATATGGTGGTTTAAGCCATAAGCATTTCGAGCTCCTAGGCTACGTCCTCGCCTACATAGCCCTTCTAAGCGGTAAGAGCTCCTCTATTACTGTTAAGGCCTCACCCCTAGGGCTTGCTGTAAACAACTTGCCCGAGATCCTTGGAGCAACTAAGAGTATTAATTATGGAATCGATGAACTCATCCATGAGGCAGTGAGAATAAGTCCTTACTTCCATATAAAGCTTAGAGAACTCCTACCTAGTTTTGGCATGGTCCATAATGTTGTGGTAACTAATGAGGCCTTAGAGCAGAGTCTTCACGAACTCGAGGTCGATGAGGCTTTGAAGCAAAGTGTAAAGAGCTTCATTAACTTAGACATCGAAGCTGTTGCTTTAAGTGCTAAGGAATTCTCACCAATAGCTAAGCTAATTATTAACACCCCACCTTTAAGGCCGTGGTATAGCGGGTCATATCACATCATAGCAGAGGCCTTAAAGGGTATGGCTTTAACTGTGGAGGAGATAGCTGAGGTAACGGGCCTGCCTACAGACTACGTCGAGAGAAAGGTTAAGGCAATGAGAAAGATAAAAGGTCCTTTAAGGACCATAGCCTTCTACGACACATATGATGGTCGGTTAAGATGGGCTCTGTATAGGGAGCTCCATAAGCTAGCTAAGGGTATGTATAGGGACAGCTTCTCACCGTTTAATAGCCCGGAGAACTACGTCGTAATCCTTTACCTAGATAGGTATAATGATGACACCAGATCGTTGATAGTTTCGCCGAGTAAGGAGGTGCTAGGTAGCGTGCTACCTAGCGACATAGGCGCTGATGAGGTCTTTAAGGTTAAGGTAGGCCACCTAACGTTTTCTAATAGGTACTTAACATACTATCACGTACCGGTGAATGCCCTTAACCTAGTAGTGAGGAATGCCATTACGTTCTTACAGAGGCTGTATGAATGTCAGTAAGAATTAGTATTGAGATAAGGGGTGTTTTAAGCGGGCCCAGTTTTACGTCACTTACCAAGATTGTTAGGAGCAGTAACGGTAACATAAAATACTTGGACATAGCTAAGAAGGACTTCGTTATTGAGTACCGCGTTTTAGAGCCCCTTAGCAAGGGCTTGGAACTCCTTAAATGTATCAACGATATACGTAAAATGACGAGCCACTGCGAATTAAGTGTTAGGGGGGTCATTGTCTTAGCTAGATGGGAGGGGCGTTACACACCTGCAGAGGTAACGAAGTCTCTTAGGATGGCTTTCAACAAGTGTGTGAAGCTAGGGAGGTTCTTTAGATGTGTGGGTTTTATTAATAATCATATAGTCCTGTCTGAGTACGTTACAGGCGGGAATGCCCGGTTCTTAATAACAGGTAAGATGTGTGGGGGTTTGGATTCGTGGAAGTCCGTAGTTCCCGGCCCTATAGAGCTTCTACCTTTCCTTAAAGTAGAGTGTAGTTACGACGCTGTACTAGGCACGGTTAACGCGCTGTATAGGGTTGTTCAGGAGGTAGCTGAGAATATAAAGCGCTGTAAAATTGATTCTATGGTAGAGTGCAATGAGGTTAGAGCTAAGTGAAAACGCTGTTTTAACCTTAGCCGCTATCATCTTAGGCGGCTTCCTCGCCTTGCTATCCATGCTACTCTATAACTCTAGCTCGCTTAACAGAAACGTAGTTCTACTACCTCTATTTCTAGCTAACTTCCCAGTAGCTAAGTTCGTAGTTAGGCACCTGGGTTATTACAGCAAGTTCTACCGAGGTATTTCACTCTTCTACTCAGCTCAGTTTATTTCTTGGGTAGCGATCTATGAGGGCCTAGTAATGATCGTGGGGCTCAGTTAGGGTGGGTATTCATGGATGGCGACGCGCTAGCTAGCTCCATTGATATTAGGGAGTCTCTTAGAGTAATGGAGTGGTATAACTCCGTTGCAGGCTCCTACAATGAGCTTTACGCTAAAGAGCAGAGGAGGAAGTATGCAAAGTTGTTAAGCTGTATCAATATGGAACACCTAGGGGCTGTTCTGGATGTCGGCTGCGGAACCTTAGAGCTCCTTAAATACCTA
>NJEF01000098.1 GCA_002255065.1 Desulfurococcales archaeon ex4484_204
ATGATGGGCAGGGTCTATGTAAACGTAATGGTGGTTGACGACGAAGCTGGCTCTCGAAGAGTTGTCGCTGTATGCGATGAGGAGCTCTTAGGTAAGGTCTTTAAGGAGGGCAGGATAACGCTAGTAGTGAATAAGGAGTTCTTTAAGGGGAGCCTAGTCGACCTAGATGAAGCTATCGAGTACTTAAGATACGCATATACTGCGATGCTTGTTGGTGAGAGGATAGTTAGTGAGGCGTTAAGGCTCAGGCTCATACACCCTGAAGCAGTTATTAGAGTGTCTGGGGTACCTTTTGCACAAATAGTTAGGATTTAAGGGTGAGCGGGTACGGGTAGGAGGTTCTGTGTTAGGTGCGGTAGGGAGGAGGGGGTGGGTAACCCAATAATCGATGGGCTATGCCCTAAGTGCTTTGTGAAGGAAAGGAGGATATTAGAGCTACCAGCAGTTATTAAGTTAACCACCTGTCCTATGTGTGGCTCAGTACTGCTAGGTGGTGAATGGGTTAGGGTTACTGGTGGTCTAAACTTAGCCCTTGAGAAGCTGCTAAACGAGTCGTATGTTAAGAGGGAGAACGTATATCCGGGGTTCTCGAACGTTAAGGTTAGTGTTAGGGGTGTAGATGTAGGTAGGGCTAGCTTAATCGTAAGTGGTTTTTACAGGGATGCAGTGGTTACCCAGGAGTTAGTTGTCGGGGTTAGGGTTAGTAAGAGGTTATGCCCTAAGTGCTTAAGCCTAAAGACAGGTGCGTACAGCGCTTTAGTCCAGGTGAGGTACGAGGGTAGAGGCGGCTTTAACGTAGCTAGCGTTGTGAGCGATGTTTTAAGTAGGTATCGAGAGTTACGGGAGAGCATCAGCGATATAGAGGAGGTTAGGGACGGTATCGACATTAAATTCATCGATCAGAGCGCTGCGAGGAACTTAGCGGTAGTACTTAAGAGGACCTACGGTGCGAGGATTAAGCACTCATGGAAGGGTGCAGGGCTTGTTAGGGGTAAGAGGCGTTCAAAGCTAACTGTGTCGGTAAGGCTACCAGCTCTTGGGAGCGGAGACGTCATTGAGTTTGAAGGTGACCTAATTAAGGTTACTGATGTTGGTGGGGGTAGGGTGGTTGCAGTAAGGCTTAGCAATGGTAAGGTGGTTAAGCTCGCAATGGATGCTTTATGGGGTAGGGGTTTTAAGAGGTTAACGGAGAAGGACTACAAGGTCTCTGTAGGCAGGATTCTTGCTTATGAAGGAGGTAAGGCAGTTGTTCAAGACATTAGCTCCGGCGAGGTATACCGCCTCCCTATCCCGAGGATTGTCGATTACGGTGCTGAGGTTAAGATATTAACTTATAAGGGAAGAACATACCTTATGATATGAAGGTGCTATCTAGTGGTTAAGAAGAAGGAGAGCGAGGAAGAGGAAATCCTGCTGCCTACGGAGGAGGGCCAGGTGATATGCGTTGTAACGGAGATAATCGGGGCTAACTACGTTAAGGTCTTCTGCATGGATGGTAAGGAGAGGATGGCCAGGATCCCCGGTAAGTTGAGGAGGAGGGTCTGGATCAACCCTAAGGACGTGGTTTTACTGGGTATTTGGGAGTTCAACGACCGTAAGGGCGACGTCCTTTACAGGTATAGCAGAGATGAGAGGAAGAAGCTAGTGGAGATGGGTTACTTCGACCCAAGCCTACTGGAGCTTGAGGGTGGTGCTTGAGCAGCAAAGATATAGATAGATACCTAGACTTCTACTATAGAGTAACAGGTAAGGAGCGTAGGGAGGTTGATAAAGACCTATTCGAGACCATTGAGGAGGTCTTCGATGTAGCAACCGTTAAGGCTATACTCGACCTAGTTAGGAGGGGGATGCTGTACGAGTTAAAGGGTGTTGTAAGTGCGGGCAAGGAGGCCAGGGTATACTGGGGTGTAGATAAGGAGGGGAGGGACCTAGCAGTTAAGATCTACTTAACAACATCAGCGGAGTTTAGGAAGGGTATTCTCAAGTATATAAGGGGTGACCCAAGGTTTGAGGGCAAGGTGCCTAGCTCCTTTAGAAAGCTTATAATGTTATGGGCTAGAAAGGAGTTTCGCAACTACAAGTTAATGTATGAGACAGGTGTCTCGGTACCTAAGCCAATAGCTCAGCACGAGAATATTTTGATCATGGAGTTCATAGGGGAGAGAGGTCGGAGGGCGCCGCTGCTTAAGGAGGTAGTGCTTAGTGAGGACGCGTACTACGAGCTATTTAAGGGGCTATTACTCGATGTTAGGAAAATGTACTTAAGGGCAGGTCTCGTCCACAGCGACTTAAGTGAGTACAACGTAATGATATGGAGGGGTAGGCACTACATAATAGATGTAAGCCAGTCTGTTAAGAGGACCCATCCAAACGCTATGGACTTCCTCAAGAGGGACCTACGTAATATACACAGGTACTTTAGGGACGAGCTAGGTCTTGAAGTACCCTCGGTGGAGGTTATGTTTAAATACGTAATAGGTCATGAGGAAATGTTTTCTAACCCTATAAACTAATAATTTAGGAGTTGAGGTAACGGTTATGAGTAGTGGTAAGGACTTGAAGCCCTCAGTTATACCTGGGGTTACTAAGCTTTACTTAAGGGTCCCGCTGGATAGGGTAGGCGTATTAATTGGCGGTAGAGGTGCCGTGCTGAGGGAGTTAGAGGGTAGGACAGGTGTTAAGGTAGTTATTGATAGTGAGGACGGATCGGTAGTTATAGAACCTCCAACACCCGCTACACCTGTTTACAACCTGCTTAAGGCTAGGGAGTTCATTAGGGCTATCGCAGTTGGATTCCCACCTGAGAAGGCGTGGAGACTTCTAGAGGAGGATCAGGTACTAATCGTGATAAACCTTAAGGACGTTGTCGGGAGCTCTATAAACCACTTAACGAGAATTAAGGGTAGGATAATAGGTGAGGGCGGTAAGGTCAGGAGGAATTTAGAGGAGATGACGGGGACGTATATAACTATATACAATGACCTAGTATCCATAATAGGTGATTACGAGTCAGCCCGGGTTGCAAGAGAGGCTATAGAGATGATAATAAGGGGGAGACAGCACTCAACAATATACAGATACGTTGATAGAGCGATGAGGGAGATAAAGAGGAAGAGGATAACGAGTCTATGGCTTAAACCCTACAACCCGTGATGAAGAAATCCTTACTGAGCTACACCAGCGGTGATGTTGGGCCAAAGCACTGAGGCCTTAAAGGATCTAGGCTGGGTTACCGTTTCCTCTAACTGTATCGCTCCTTTTTGTTTTGTTGTGATTGGTTTTCGTTGGTTCCTCCTCGCCTGGGGGGCTCACCCCGCTGTTCATCCCGTGGGTGATATCATCCCCTGCATGGAGGTCTGCAGACCCATAGTAGGACTGGAGCCTCGGCTTATTGAACCGCCGCTCTGCCTAGCTGAGCTACGGGCCCTCCATTCTTCATCTATCAATACGTGCTTGGCGACAGGGTTTATAACTTTTAGTAGTTATTAGTTAAGGAGCTGTAATGACGTCCTGGAGGTTAAGGTGTACGGTGTGTGGTACTGAGTGGGTTCTTAAAGTGAGCTACAACATCTCGGATTTTAAGAGGCTATATCATTACTGCAGGGTGTGTAGGAGAAATACATTCCATGAAATCCTTGGTAGAATAGTTTGAAGCTGTGTGTCTTATCAGTGGAGGTTCATGTCCTCATAGGTCGGGCCGGCAACGATCATCATCGTGAGGTTAGTGTAGTTAAGTAAAATAAGGTTTACTGGGCTAGGCTTCTAATGTAGTTTAACGTGGGTCTCCTACTTAGGTGAGTAGGTAGGGCTGTATCCACCTGCGGGTACCCTACAACCTCCCTCTTAACGAGCTCTACTAGCTCCTCTAACGGTATAGACTTCTGAACCCCCTCACTTCTCACCCTAACGTTTACCGTTCCCGTCTTAACCTCCCTGGCCCCCACAACAACTATGTAGGGAATCCACTCAATACCTGCATCCCTTATCTTCCTTCCAAGGCCTAAAGCCCTATCGTCTAGGTCGGCCCTAATGCCCTCATTAATAAGCCTCCTAAGCACCTCCTCAGCGTAGTCCATGTACTGTGAGCTAACGGGGATAACCCTCACCTGGATCGGGGATAGCCACGTTGGTAGGGTAGGTGTCCTGCCCGACTCCTCATCACGGATAGCTCTATCTAAAACAGCGTAGATGTACCTCTCTATAGAGCCTATTATAGCTGTATGTATTATGACCGGGTACCTCTCCTCACCTCCCTCATCAACGAACCTTATACCGAATCTCTTAGCGTTCCCTACATCTATTTGGAACGTAGCTATCTCCCTAGGCCTCTTAAGGGAGTCAATAATGTTGTACTCTATGTTCAACACCCAGTAGTAGATCCCTGAGGGGATCACCTCAACGAGTGCTGGCCTACTTTCCCTCCTAATCAACTCAACTATGTAGTCTCTATGACCTTCAAAGAAGTCCTTAGTGACGTTATATATGGAGAAGTATTCGTGCCCTATCTTCCTAGCCTCCTCAATGATCTTAGCCTGAACCTGTAGGGCCACCTTCTTAGCTTCTTCAAGGTCTTTAGTGAAGATGTGGAGGTCCGGCATTAAGAACTTCCTCAACCTAAAGCACAGCATGGTCTCCCCCCTCTGCTCATACCTATAGCTATCAGCTACCTCGAAAGCGCCGAAGGGCAGCTCCTTATAGCTAATAACCCAGTCCTTTATCATGGCGAACTGCTGGTGGCACGCAGCATACCTAAGCACTAACCTATCCCCGTCCGACTCAATTTCGTAGAGCCTGTCCCCGAAGAGGTCTGCATGCTCCTTTACAGGCCTGAACTTAAGGTTAAACATGTTAGTGCCCCTAACCCTGAATATAGGGAAGCCCAGCGACTTAGCTACGAGCCACGAATACTCCATCACTGCTTCAAGCATAACCGTAGCGTGAGGCCCGTACCTCATATGCCCAGGATCCGATAGAGGCTCCCACTCAAACCCAAACTTCCTGCACGCATTAACTACTCTGGGCTCCCCACCGGGTAGCTCCTTCCTTAACACCTCCTTATCGATGAGTATCCTTAAGCCCTCCTCACCCTCCCCCGGTACGTAGTCCTCAGCCCTAACTA
>NJEF01000025.1 GCA_002255065.1 Desulfurococcales archaeon ex4484_204
ATGTTGTATCCGCTAGGGAGTTTTAACACAATGATGTCCTCAGAGCTAAACTCTGTTGAGGGCAAAACTATACCCTCTATGACCTCGGAGCCCTTAATTACCCTAACTAAGTCACCGTGTTCTACCTCTTTAGGCAGCACACCAGGGTGCCTCCTAATTAGTCCAGGGGTTGAGTAAATTTATCTGTACCTACGAAACATGTAGAGCGGCACGCTACTTCTTTGGAACCGATGAGGGTGGGATAACCGTTGGTACGGGGAGACCTGCCTCCTTTCTCTTCCTTATCCAGAACTCCCTCCTGTTCCTAACCCTTGGCGGCAGGTTCTTCCTAGGTCTAGGGGGTATTTTAGGGGTCTGGCTACGTACCTTACCTGCCTTCGTCATAGAGCCGTGGGTCGGCAACTTAACACCTAGAGGTCACTTTATTAAGAGGTTAATAAGCATTTCATTAGCTGGGTAGATCCCTCCATACCAATACTAACTTATTTTAAGGTTTGAAATCAGAATGTTTTGGTGTATGGCTTGAGGGTTACAGCGATAGATACAGTGATAGGGGCGTTCGCTGCTGACGAGAAGGGGGAAGTCATCGCTAAGGAGTTCGTTACACCAGATCTAAACAAGCTTGTTGAGAGGTCCTTATTGATGGAGGAGGGAAACCCATCTGAGGAGTTTAAGAGGGTTATTGAGGCGGTAGCTGATGTAGCTACTGAGGTGGTAGTGGAGGATGAGGTCCACGCTAAGTATGTAGCCTCTAAAGCCCTAAAATTTAAGGTTAGCCCGGGTAGTCAGGTGGTCCTTAGGTTGAGGGAGCTAATACCTATGCTCGCTATTGAGGGGGGCTTCATAAGGGAGGTTAGTGAGTGGAGGGACTTCATCCACAGCCTGTCCATCCAGATAACTAGGATGAAGCTTAGGAGGGTTGCTCAGAAGAGAGACCTACTCGCAATACAGGCTATTAGGGCGATCGATGATATCGATAAAACCCTGAACTTGTTTGCCGCCCGTTTAAGGGAGTGGTACAGCATTCACTTCCCTGAGCTAGACGATCTAGTAAGGGATCACATAACGTATGCGAGGATCGTTTCGGAGATAGGTGATAAGTCGAGGATAGGTAGGGATAGGTTAGTTAAGCTCGGGTTCAGTAGCTCAAAGGCTGAGAGGGTGGAGAGGGCAGCTAAGGAGAGTATAGGGGCTGAGCTATCTGACTTCGATATAAGGCCTATGCAGACGCTTGCAGGTATAATGATCGAGTTAAACAGGCTCAGGGACTCTTTAACAGAGTACGTAGGTCAGGTAATGAAGGAGGTAGCACCTAACATCTCCGAGCTGGTAGGATCGCTTCTAGGTGCTAGGCTGTTAAGCCTCGCTGGAAGCCTTGAGAGTTTAGCTAAGCTACCGGCCAGCACCGTCCAAGTACTGGGTGCTGAGAAGGCCCTCTTTAGGGCTTTAAGGACTGGTGGTAGACCTCCGAAGCACGGCGTCATATTCCAGTTCCCTGAAATACATAAATCACCTAGGTGGCAGAGGGGCAAGATCGCTAGAGCTCTCGCTACTAAGCTAGCAATAGCGGCTAAGGCCGACTTCTTCACTGGCAGGTTCATAGCTGATAGGCTGAGGAAGGCGTTGATAGAGAGGATCGAGGAGGTTAAGAAGCTGTATGCAAGGCCGCCCCCCAAGAGGGAGGTTAGGAGGGAGCGCGTAAGACCTTCTAGGAGAAGGAGGAAGAAGGGGAGGAAGTAGCATCCTAATTAACTTTCTTACAATTAAGAAGGAGGTGGTTTGATGGCGGAGGTAGTTAGGGTTGAGGAACACCCTACGTATACGGGTGTCTACGTGGTTGAGCTAGAGGACGGTAGCACGAGGTTGGCAACCAGGAATTTAGCTCCTGGCAGGAGGGTTTACGGTGAATGGCTATTCAGGGTTGGTAGCGATGAGTATAGGGAGTGGAATGCCTATAGAAGTAAGCTAGCAGCAGCTCTGTTAAAGGGGATTAAGGAGCTCGTAATTAAGGAAGGGTGTAGGGTTCTCTACCTAGGTGCTGGTAGCGGTACAACACCTAGCCATGTGTCCGACCTAGTGGGGGCAAATGGTTTAGTGTACGCCGTAGAGTTCGCTCCCCGCGTTATGAGGGAGTTAATAACGGTTGCAGAGCATAGGAGTAATTTAATCCCTGTGCTCGCCGACGCTAGGTTCCCGCAGCGCTATGCACACATAGTCGATGTAGCCGACATAATTTACGCCGACGTTGCACAGCCGGAGCAGGCAGCGCTAGTGAATGTTAACGCTAGGCAGTTCTTAAAGGACGGCGGCTACCTGTACCTAGCTATTAAGGCTAGGAGCATAGACGTTACTAAGGAACCCAATGTTGTGTATAAGAGGGAGATAGATACGTTAAAGAGCGGCGGCTTTGAGATGATAGATGTGGTTCACCTAGACCCCTTCGATAAAGATCATGCAATGGTCTTAGCTCAGTACAGCGGGAGGTAGTTAAGGAGTAAGGATTACTAATTTTAAAAACCTTAGAAAAAGTATTAATAGTGGTATGTCGCTTAGATCCTCAAGTACTGATGATAGGAGGAAGGAGCTAAGGATACTTACGGATAGGGTGAGGAGCACCTTAGAGTTAGCTAATAGAAGATACACTGTTATACAGTACCCAACGAAGTATAAGGAGCGCTCAATAGATCTCATAGCTATTAATAGGAGTAGGGAGAATGTAGTAATAAGGATAAGGAAGACACCTACGCTAAGCCGCGATGAGGTGAGGGATTTAATTAAAGCCTCAATGGCCTTTGACGCTGTTCCCATGATAGTGAGCTGCGATAGAGGGCTCTACGATAACATAGTGTATGAGAGAGAGGGGGTCTTTATTCTCAATGACAGGACTCTTGAGAACATGTACCTAAGGCCTAATGAGTTAGTGGTATTCTATAAGAGGGGGGAGCTCTTTATCCCTGTTAACAGGGAGAACCTTATAAGGGCTAGGTCGGGAAGGACTATGTCCTTAGGCGAGGTTGCGTACTTTACTGGTATATCGAGAAGAACGCTGTTTAGCTATGAGAAGGAAGGCGGCTTAGTAACTATTGAGACTGCGGAAAGACTTGTCGAGGTTCTAGGCAGTGATGTCATTGAAACAGTTAATCTAAAGTTAATGAAGAAGGAGTTTAAGAGAAGGGTAGCGGAAGCTCCCTCAGTTGAGCACGAGAAGGAGCCCGTTATAACGAAGGACATTCTAGGCGAGGGTGAGGTGTATGTACTTAAGAAGTCAGCGCCTGATTACCTAGTTAAAAGAACTGGCAGCGAGGTGGATATAATCGTTGATGCTTTAACTAATGTTAAGCTCTCCATAAGGGACATAGTTAAGAAGACCATAGAGTCCTTAAAGATATCAGAGCTTAGCAGAGGGGATGTTGAGGTAATAGTTGATAAGGGTAGGGAGGGAGTTGTTAAGGATGAGCTATCGTCCTACATTGACCTAAATAGGCTAGACATAGTTGCAGCTAAGAGGATGACGTAATGAGGGTAATTAGCGATGCTAAAGTCATTATAACAGGGAGGCCTGGTGTGGGGAAGACCACGGTATTTACCAAGGTGGTTTTAGCGCTTAAGGATAGAGGGTTAAGGGTATACGGCTTTATGTGTCCTGAGGTTAGGAGGGGGGGTGCCAGGATAGGTTTCGACATTATTGATATAGCTACGGGAAGGAGGGGGGTTCTTTCAAGGTTATGCAGCATTGCCAGCTCTAAGGTTAGGGTGGGCAGGTATTGTGTGAATGAATACGATGCGGTGAGGATAGGCGTGCAGGCTTTACTAAAGGGTTTAAGCTACGCCGATGTTATTGCTGTTGATGAGGTAGGCCCTATGGAGCTTAAGGTTGATAGGTTAAGGAGCGCGATCTACACTGTGCTAAGGTCCAGTAAACCCGTTCTCGCAGTCGTACATAGGTCTATAGTGAGTGGGTTGTCTAAGGAGATCTCAGCCGCTACCTTCTGGGTTAACGAGGTAAATAGAAACTCTATATCTAGTAGTATACTAAAGCACCTCATAGAGCATCCATGAAGGGGTCTCTTTATACGGTATAACTAACCTATATTAGCTCTGTTCCGGTATAGAATATTGAGATTAAGGTGTGTTAAGCAATGGAGTTAACAGCTCTTGAAGGTAGGATCCTCGGGATAGTAAAGGAGAAGACGAGGAGTGAGGGAGGGGTGATCCAAAGCGTCTTGTGGGGTGTTTTAGGAGTAGATAATAGGGAGGGAACTAAGGCTGTCTTAAGTTTAGTGAGGAAGGGCCTTATAAAGAGGGAGCCTATAGTGTTTAAAGGCAGGAGGACCTACAAACTCCTCTACAGCCCTAGAACTATTAATAAGGTGGAGATAATTGTAAGCCTTAACCCTGTAATGAATATACCATGCTTCTACTGTAAGGAGCTGCAGAGGTGTGGCTCAGGAGGGTACTTCAATCCATATAAGTGCATACTGCTTTCAAGATACATTAGAGGGCTTAGCTAGGGATCTTATGCATCTAATGAAGTCTAGCCAGCCTGCGTTAGTTCTTATATAGGTGCTGTTTAGATGGCTCTTTGAAGCGCTATAGCCAAAAGCCCTAATGCACTCGATAACGCTATCCCTCTTAGGTACATTAACACCCTGAGCCCTCGACGCGCTCACTATGTTAAACGTGTTTGGGGCGTTAACCTCCTCTCTTAAGGTACTTAATAACTTACTTATGTCTTTAGAGGTCTGCAGGTACCCGTATCTCGACCTAACCAGATCTAGCATTTTATCTATGAAATCCCTCTGCCCTATGCTTGACACCCATATAGGCCCTATAATTAATAGCTGTTTATTGCATGTGGGGCACCGAAAACTACCCGTCTTAAGGGGGAACTCGCTTAAGGTGAACGTAGCCCTGTAACCGCATGAATTACAGTACGTAATAAAGCCCAGCTGCTTCAACTTCATTTCCTCAGCTTTCCTAGCCCCCTTATCAACTTTAATGAACACCCTATAATAGTGACCCCTAAGGAATGAGATGTATGGGGTAATGTATCTCTCTAGCTCTGCAGCCTTCCTAGCAATGTAACCTAGTAGAACCCTTAAACCGGTGTCGAGGTACGTATCAGTTTTAGTAAGTAAGACATCGTACTTCCTGCCCCCAGCCCTCCACCTAGCTCCGGAAAGTGGAGCAATATCTGTTGCCGTATAGCCAATGAAGCCCCCTCTACGAACTGCTAGGAGCGATGACCTAACATAGGGGCCTGGAGACCCGTAGGGGTCTACGTCTATAAGCGTTATCTTTAACCTCTCCTTTAGCTTAAGCTTATAGAGGAGGGTATTAGCATCTTCATTCCTAACAATAACACGTGCTTCTAGGGAGTTTAGCTTAACATTCCTGTTAATCAAGTTAACAGCTTTGGGGTCTATGTCGTTAGCAATACACTTACCTACCGAGCTAACCTCCAGGCAGTACCTAATTGCTCTAACACCCGTGCCTGCAAGGGCGTCAACAACGAAAGCATCCCTTACTCCATAAGCTTTTAGAGCAGCTTCTAATGATAGGATGCTCACATCCCTGTTAAACGTCATCAACGGGTTATAGAATACTGGCGCCCACGAGGGTTCATAAACTCCGTTAGTCCTAGTATACATTTTAGGGTTAGGAACGTAAAGCTTTGCCTTACCTTCAATAGTAAGTATTAGGGTCTTCTCCATCGTGCTACTAATCTATTAAGGAGTAATAGGTCTTTTACCGCTTCCTCTAACCGTATCGCTCTATGGTTTGTTTCATTGTGATCGGTCTTTACTGGTTCCGCCTCACTTCATGGGTCATGGATGGCTGTTGAGGCCAGCGGAACTCTAGGCCGGTCACGCAGGGCTTAGAGAGCAACCCCCATCACCCCAGGGTATTAAGTAAGATATAACTACAACCACTACAGAAAAACACGAAACAGCATAGAAAGCTACAACTTATCGTTCCTACCCCTCTACTCATAGGTCGGTGACAATGAGTATATTATCGACCAGGTCCCTATACCTGTTACGAATGGTTACTTCCGAAACATCTACCGAGCGGGCCATGTCCTGCTGGGTCTTCCTATTGTTCAGCAGTATGGACGCTATATAAAGTGCTGCAGCAGCTAGGCCCCTAGGCCCCTTGCCTGATGTTAGACCATACTTCCTAGCAGTTCTCAAAATATTCGATGCAAGCGTTACTGCACCGGACGGTAAGTCGGCTTTGTACGCCATTTGACTAAGGAACATTCTTGGGTCAACAGGCTTTACACTAATAATCCCTCCCGAATCCCTCCTTATCTTCATCTCCGCATCCCAGATCTCCTGGCTCGTTACCTGGCATAGCTCCTGGATCCTTACATGGCTCATAGGAATGCCGAGATTATTACTAGCTATTATTATTGAGACAGCTACCATCGCCCTCATGTTCTTCTTCTTTATTAATCCATGCCTGAATAGCTTATTAACGATGAAACCTGCCGTCTCCTTTAATTGAGAGGAATTTGAGATGTTTAAACGGCCAATCACGTCGTTCATAAGCTCAAGAGCTTTAACGAGCCTCTTCTCCCTTACATTAATAGCCCTTAACCTCTTATTTAATCTATCCAGCCTTCTACCCAATCTCGTGCTAGTATCTATCCTTGTTGTTAAGCCCTTATCGTGAACCTTGTTAGTTAGCGGCGCACCGCTCCTTTCCCTACTTACCGAGCTATGTATATCAAAGAACCTCCACTCAGGCCCAAGATCCGGTACACGATCCTGCAGCACCTCACCGTTCTCTATACATATATATTCACCGCGAGCTTCATCAAATATTATGTGCTCAGGTGAGCACATAGTACCACCCCTCCTACTTCAAATAAAGCTCCTCGTACTCTCTCAACTTAACACCACTTAACGTAGGCTTAATTATAGCGTATGGAGATCTAACAGGGCCTATTACATCGATGACCCTGCCTACTACCCTCCCTTTAGAGTTGAGGACGCGGACCCCAATCTTCGGGGGTCTAGGGGATACAAGCTTAACTACTAGTTTACCCGTGGAAGACCTGTGTATAAAATACCCTAAGCGCCTCAAAATTACACCATAGTGAAAATACTGTACTAATTATATTTAAAGGATAATCTTGCTAAGATGAATATCATAGTAAGGAAGCCCCTGTTAATACCTTAAGGAGCATTCCATAAGCCCTCCTAGGGGATTAAGATCTGATCTCTGAGAGGTCCCTAAAGAGGTGTTAAGAAGCTGGGCTGTGCGACCTTAGTGCAGTCGACAGCTATGCGTTAGCTATATGGTTAAAAGGTTAATAGTTAAGCCTCATTAGTATTATGGGGGTTTATCATGTGGGATATCCTGGGTATGATTCTGGGGTACCTCTTCTGGTTTATACTCCTCTTCGGCGTCATGTCACCATACATGTCAGCTAGGTCTTTAAAGAGTGCGAGGTACAGGCTTATTGCCCTTATTGAGAGGAAGTACGGGCACAGGGTTGTAACCCTAATACATAGGGAGGAGAAGGTAGGACTTTTCGGCATTCCAATACATAGATATATAGACATAGAGGATTCTGAAGCTGTAATCAGGGCAATACGCTCAACACCTCCTGAAGCACCTTTAATGCTAATTATACACACCCCTGGGGGGCTTGTCCTAGCAGCATCCCAGATAGCACGCGCTCTTAAAGCCCATCCAGCCAAGAAGGTTGTTGTTATACCGCATTACGCGATGTCTGGCGGGACGCTAATAGCGCTAGCAGCTGATGAGATAATAATGGATCCTAACGCGACGCTCGGACCTCTTGACCCGCAGCTAGCTGGCCCTAACGGGATCTACGTACCTGCACCTTCAATAATTAGGGCTATAGAGCTTAAAGGGAGGGATAAGGTCTCTGACACCACGTTAATACTAGGCGATGTAGCTGAGAAGGCTGTTAAGCAGGTTAAGCACCTTGTCATAGACCTCATTAAGGATAAGGTGGGTGAGGAGAAAGCGTATGAGATAGCTGATAAGCTGGTAAGCGGGTACTACACCCACGATTACCCAATAACAGTTAACGAATTAAAGGAGATGGGTTTAAGGGTCAGCACCAACGTCCCGCAGGAGGTCTACATGTTAATGGAGCTATACCCGCAGGCAAAGGCTGTAAGACCTGGGGTTGAGTACCTACCCCACCCCACGCTTCCAAGGGGTGGTGCAGGTAAGGAGCGTGAGGGTAGGTAGGGGGTTATGGAATACCTATCTCAATAGTTTAGGCAACGTCCCACTAAACGGTTTCCTAGCTATACCCTTCTCAGTTATTATAGCTGTTACGAGGTCCGGTGGAGTGATGTCGAAGGCGGGGTTCATAACGTTAACTGAGGGAACCGTGATGAGTAGCTTACCTAGTACGTAGCGAACCTCGTTAGGGTCTCTCTCCTCAATTACTACTTCATTAACTGATGTAATGGAGTCTATGGTTGATGTAGGGGCGGCTACATATAACGGAACATCGTGCTTACTAGCTATTACCGCTATGGTGTAGGTACCTATCTTATTAATTACGTGGCCGGTCAAGAGGATTCTATCGGCACCTACAACTACCTTATCAACAAGACCCCTACTCATTACGTAACCCACCATGCTGTCCGTTATTAAGGTAACAGGGATTCCCTCCTTTACTAACTCCCAAACAGTTAGCCGCGCCCCCTGAAGTACGGGCCTAGTTTCGGTTGCTATAACCTTAATCTTCTTACCCTCCCTCCAAGCAGACCTTATTACCCCTAGAGCTGTTCCGTAGCCGGCAGTAGCTAATGCCCCGGCATTACAGTGGGTTAGTACGGTGTCCCCATCGTTAATCAGGGATTTTCCGAATTCACTGATCCTTAAATTGGTGTCCAGATCCTCCTTAAATATTCTTAGGGCCTCACCGACTAACGCTTCCTTAGCGCTGCTTAACGAGCCGTACTCCTTCATAGCAACGCTCTCCATCCTCTTTAAAGCCCAGAACAGGTTCACTGCTGTAGGCCTTGTTCTCTTAAACCTCTCAATAGCTCTCAAAACGTCCCTCCTCAGCTCCGCAACGCTCTTTGCTTTAGAGCTAAGGGCTGCTAAAGCAACCCCGAAAGCAGCGGCAACCCCTATTGCGGGTGCCCCTCTAATCTCCATAGTCTCAATAGCTCTGGCTACCCTCTCAGGATCTCCTGACTCAATGAACTCCTCCTCCAATGGTAGCTTAAGAGTGTTCAGCCACCTCAGCTTGCCGTTAAGCCATTCGAATATAGCGACCTCACCCATATCAGATCACGTTACTAGATCTAGGTGGAAAGCAATATAAGTTATCCATATAAGGCGTTAGACGGTACTATCACGATGTCTGGCGGAGCTGTTGAATACCTCGTAAGCGAGGTTAGGGACTGCAGGTTCGTGCTTGAAGGACCTAAGGAGTACCTAGTAAAGCTCAACCTGGGTTTCTTCTCTGAGCGCCATAAAGCAATGGTGCTGGATATTGCTGAGGTGGCTTACGCGGTGTTTAAGGGTTTAATAAGTGTTAAGGACCCTAGAACATCAGCTAGTCTAATGCTTGAGGACATATTCTCTAAGTATTCGGGTAGGAGGACGGACTGGGTTAAATTCACTGTACTCCTCGACTTAAGGGATAGAGGGAGGAGGGCTAAAGCGGGCTTCGAGCCGAACTCACTGCTCTATGTTAAGGGTAGCGAGAAGGTAATGGTGTTTGTCACCGAGGAGAACTCACCTATAAGGGCTGGGGGGCTATTAGAGTGGATTAAATCAGCTTTAAGT
>NJEF01000026.1 GCA_002255065.1 Desulfurococcales archaeon ex4484_204
TGGAGACTTAAGTTAATGACGCTACCTAACGCCGACTACCTTAGGAGGAAGGGGTTAGTGCCTGTGTTCGACATGGTTAGGTCGGTCGTTATAGACTTCCCGGTGTACTGCGAGAGGCTCTACAAGTTTGGGCGCCTCCTATTCCCGGTTAAGAAGGACCCCTACAGATTCGCTGAAGCCTACTGGAGGATTAACAGGGTTCGGGAGGAGGAGCTGCTAAACGCTCTAAGAACCCGTAGCGACTGGGACCTCCTAGCGGTCTACTTCGACCTAGCTGACTGTGTAGGCCACAGGTTCATGGCCTCAGACATCGGCGAGGTTAGGAGGGCTTACCAATACCTGGACGGCGTTGCTGAGGAGGTCCGCGGGGTAGTGGGTAGCGACGCCTTCGTGCTCATAGTATCGGATCACGGGATGGATAGTAGGGGGAGGCACTCCCTCAGGTCCTTCTACTCCTTCTCACATGACATTCCGTGGAGGCCTAGGAGGGTATACGACTTCAAGCCCCTAATACTTAAGGTAGTGCTGCACGGGCTTGAGGGGCTTAGCTAGTGAACTCTATTAAGGGGACTACATAAGAGTTAGTGGGAGGGTGGATTGACCGAGGTATTCCTTGAGGGGGTGACGAAGTACTTCGGTAAGGTTAGGGCTGTTGAGGACGTAACCCTTAGGATAGGGCACGGGGAGTTCATAGTGCTCCTAGGGCCTTCGGGCTGCGGCAAGACAACTACCCTAAGGCTCATCGCAGGCCTTGAGAAGCCCACCAGGGGTAACATATACATCGACGGCCACGTAGTCAACGACTTAGGGCCTAGGGAGAGGAACGTAGCCATGGTCTTCCAAGACTTCGCCCTCTACCCCCACATGAGAGTCTTCGATAACATAGCTCTGTGCCTTAAGGTTAGAAAGGTCCCTAAGGACGAGATTAGGAGGAGGGTTAGGGAGGTGACGGAGCTCTTAGAGATCAGCGACCTCCTAGACCGTAAGCCAACGGAGCTGTCTGGAGGGCAGAAGCAGAGGGTCGCCCTTGCTAGGGCTATCGTTAGGAACCCCTCGGTCTACCTCATGGACGAGCCGTTGAGCAACCTAGACGCCCTCTTAAGGGTTAAGATGAGGGTTGAGCTTAGGAGGCTTCACGAAAGGCTTAGAGCAACAACGGTCTACGTAACCCACGACCAGGCCGAGGCGATGGTTATGGCTGACAGGATAGCCGTTATGAATAACGGCAGGATCGTTCAGGTGGGGACGCCTAACGAGATATACGAGAACCCCCTAAACCTGTTCGTAGCTGAGTTCGTCGGGACCCCGCCCATGAACTTCATGAGCTGTAAGGCGGGTGTTAGCGGTGGCGAGGTCTTCGTGGAGACAGAGGCGTTCAGACTGACCTTACCTAGGGAGCTCGCAGACCCCTTAAAGGGGGAGCTAGGGGGCGACCTGGTCCTGGGCGTTAGACCTGAGGACGCCATCGTCACTAAGGAGGCCCCTAAGGGGGTTGAAGCACCTAAGGGAAGGGTGGTCCTCATTCAGAGGCTCAGCGGGACCCTCTACGCTGCGGTGGACCTAGGTGTCAGTACTATAACGGCGTTCGTTCCCTCAACAGCTAGGGTTGGGAGGGGCGACGAGGTTTACGTTAGGATAAACACAGCTAAGATACACCTGTTCGATAGGGGTAGCGGTAAGGCATTGCTCTAGCACCTACCCCCTTACTAATTAGGGGAACCCCAAGATCTCACCTGGTGTCCCTGTTTGTGCGTAGGGAGGTCTATCCGTTGGCACAGGGTTGTTAGGAGGAGCACGGGTAGGTCAGTAATTGTTGCCCTGGACCACGGGATGTTCCTAGGGCCTGTGGAGGGTATTGAGAGGGTTGACGAGACCTTAAAGAGGGTTGTTAGCAGCGGTGTTGACGCAGTAATAGTTAGTCCAGGTGTTCTCAGTAGGTTCGCCGACTTAATCGCTGGTAGAGGTGTTGGGTTAGTTCTAAGGGTTGACCACCCAGGGCTCACCCCGGGTAGCTTAAGCAATAGGTTGGTGAGCAACGCGGTGCAGGCGCTGAAGCTGGGGGCCGACGCCCTCATAGCGTCGTACTACGTAGGCCTTAGGGATGAGGCCTCCAACATGGAGGTGATCTCCAGGGTTGTTAACGAGTGCAGGGACTACGGCTTAGTATCCGTTATTGAGGTGTCGTTTATTGAGAGGGGGTTAAGCGGGGGCGAGCTGCTTAGGGCCGTTAAGAGGATCTGTAGGGCTATTAGTGAGGTAGGGGCTGACATGCTTAAAGTGCCGTACACGGGCGATCCCAGGGGGTTTAAGGAGGTCGTTGATTCCTGCATATCCCCGGTAGTGGTTCTCGGAGGGCCTAGGAGGGCCTCACTAGCTGAGTTCATAGCCGATGTTAAGAGCGCCGTGGACTCCGGCGCTATAGGTGTTGCTGTTGGCAGGAACGTGTGGCAGCGTAGAGGCTTTGAGAGGGTTATTGAGGCCCTCATCAGGGTAGTCCATGGCGGGGAGCCTCTGAGCGAGGTGCTGAGCTTCCTCGGGGTGAGGCCTTGAGCAGGGTTATGAGGGCTACGAGGCTTTACGGCCCTAACGACTTAAGGGTTGAGGAGGTAGGGGTCCCCGAGCTAGGGCCCCACGAAGTCCTTATTAGGGTCCGCGTAGACGGTCTATGCCCTACAGGTGTTCACGCTGTTGAGAGGGGTGTTGTGTGGGGCGAGCCGGGGGTGGGGTTCCCCGGCCATGAGTTCGCTGGCGACGTAGTTGCTGTAGGGCCCCACGTTGAGGGGGTCGGTGTTGGGGACAGGGTTGTCGGGGAGCTCCTAATTAAGTGCGGGAGGTGCTATTACTGCAGGTCCGGGAGGTCTAACCTATGCCGTAACAGCAGGTGGGTTGGGTACTTCTCGTGGGCTGAGTACGTTAAGACGTACGACTACGTAACTTACAGGATCCCTGAGGGGGTTACCTATGAGGCGGCAGCGTTCACGGAGCCCCTCTCATGCTGCTTAAACGCTGTAGGGGTAGCCAACATATCCCCCGGGGATGACGTCCTAGTTATTGGTTCGGGGCCTATGGGCCTCCTCATAGCCCAGCTAGCCAGGTGGGCTAGGGGTGCTAGGGTTATCTTAAGCGATGTCCTGGACTCGAGGCTCTCACACGCTAGGAGGCTGGGGTTTAAGGACTTAGTGAACCCGTTGAGGGAGGACGTCCAGGGCAGGGTTAGGGAGCTAACGGACGGGCTTGGTGCTAGTGCAGTCATAGTTACTGTCGGGGACACCAGGGTTCAGGAGGAGGCCCTAGGGATGGTTAGGCCGGGTGGAACCGTAGTGTTCTTCGCCGGGGTCCACGGGGTTAGGGAGTCCCCCGTAAGGGTTAACTCGAACTTCATACACTACGGGGAGGTAGTCGTTACCGGTGCTTTCGATAAGACCTCCGAGCAGTTCTACAGGGCTTTAAAGCTCATATCGATAGGGACAGTGGATGTTGAGGCCTTAATAACCCATAGGTTCCCCCTCGAGGAGGTTGGGAGGGCTATGGAGGTGTTTAGGGGTAGGGAGGGGCTTAAGATAATGATATATCCGTGAGGCTGTAAGCTTTTATTAACGCCCCCGAGCGGTTACGGGGTGTGTTAATTGGGTTCAGGCCTTACTAGTAGGGAGCTCCTAGGGCTCTACAGGACGATGCTGAGGATAAGGCTGTTCGAGGAGGCCCTCGAGAACCTCATCCACAGGATGGTTCTCCCGGGGTTCTTCCACCTATCGATAGGTCAGGAAGCTGTTGCTGCAGGCGTCTGCCTAGCCCTTAGGAGGGAGGACTACGTGGTGTCAACCCATAGGTGCCACGGCCACTGCATAGCTAAGGGCACGCCCCTCAGGTCCGTCATGGCCGAGCTCCTTGGTAGGAGGGATGGGTGCTGTAGGGGTAAGGGGGGCTCGATGCACCTATCGTGCATGGAGGTCGGCTTCGTCGGGGGTAACGGGATTGTTGGGGCTAACGTACCTATAGCTACCGGCATCGCCTACGCTATTAAGTACTTAGGGCTTGGCAGGGTCGTCGTCAGCTTCTTCGGGGACGGAGCCGTGAACACGGGGGCGTTCCATGAAGGCATGAACATGGCGTCCCTATGGAGGCTACCGGTCGTCTTCGTGTGCGAGAACAACGAGTACGCTATATCCACCCATGTGAGCAGGTCAACATCCGTTAGGGAGATAGCTGTTAGGGCTAGGGCCTACGGCATGCCTGGAGTGGTTGTTGACGGTATGGACGCCGTAGATGTCTACAGGGCTGCTAGGGAGGCTGTTGAGAGGGCTCGCGGGGGAGGGGGCCCAACCCTGATCGAGGCTAGGGGTTGCAGGATGGTTGGCTCGTACGTGGGGGACGCACAGGAGTACAGGCCTAGGGAGGAGGTTGAGGAGTGCCGTAAGAGGGACCCAATACCTAGGATGGAGGAGCTCCTGGCATCTGAGGGGGTTATCGATGAGGAGGGGCTTAAGAGGATTAGGGAGGAGGTTGAGGGAGAGGTTAGGGACGCTGTTGACTACGCCCTAAAGAGCCCCTTCCCGAGGCCTGAGGAGGCCCTCAGCGACTTCATGCCCGGGCCGCCGGACCTACCCTACGTTAGCTCCCCCGAGGAGGTCGGCGGCGATGTTAGGGAGATGTCCTACCGTGAAGCCCTCAACTACACGTTGAGGGAGGAGATGGGGAGGGACCCCAGGATTTTCCTGGTAGGTGAGGACATAGGCTACCATGGGGGGGACTTCGGGGTTACTAAGGGCTTAATACACGAGTTCGGGGAGTGGAGGGTTAGGGACACACCGATATCTGAGTCAGGCATTATCGGGGTCGCCCTAGGTAGCTCCATGCTGGGGCTTAAGCCTATAGCTGAGATAATGTTCATGGACTTCATAGGGGTCTGCATGGATCAGCTAATGAACCAGGTAGCTAAGCTCAGGTACATGTACGGTGGGCAGGTAAGGACCTCCCTAATCGTTAGGACCGCTTACGGTGCCGGTATCCAGGCAGCTGCCCAGCACTCCCAGAGCCTTGAAGCGCTATTCACCCACATACCTGGATTCAGGGTCGTCATGCCCTCAACGCCCTTCGATGCTAGGGGCCTGCTCAAGACAGCTATCAGGGATGAGAACCCCGTTATCTTCCTTGAGCACAAGCTCCTATACGATGTTAAGGGGCCCGTACCGCTAACCGATTACTACGTACCGCTCGGTAAGGCAGCGGTTAGGCGTGAGGGTGAGGACGTAACGGTGGTTGCTACAGGCTTAATGGTCTATAAAGCCCTGAAGGTTGCTGAGAGGCTTAAGGAGGAAGGTGTTAGCGTTGAGGTCATAGACCCCAGAACCCTTAACCCCCTAGACAGGGAGGCCATAGCTGCTTCAGCGGAGAAGACGGGTAGGTTAGTGGTTGTTCAGGAGGCGTGGCCTAAGTGCAGCTTCGCTAGCGAGGTGGTAGCCATCGTTGCTGAGGAGCTCGGGGGTAGGTTGAAGGGAGCCGCTAGGGTTACGTCGCTGGAGGTCCCGACACCGTTTAGCCCCTCAATGGAGGAGTACGTCCTCCCCTCTGAGGGGAGGATTATCGCGGCTGTTAAGAGGTTAACGAGGTCCTAGGCATGGGGGGGCTCCTCAAGGGTAGGGTAGCCCTAGTAACCGGTGCAGCTTCAGGGATAGGGTACGCGGTAGCTAGGGCCTTCTGCAGGGAGGGGGCGGTAGTCGTTGTTAACGATGTAAGGGTTGAGGAGGGTGTTAGGGCTGTTGAGGAGTTGAGGAGGGGTGGGTGCGTAGCTGAGTTCGTTGCCGCCGACGTCTCCAGGGAGGGGGATGTCGAGGAGATGTTTAACTACGTTAGGGAGAGGTTTGGAAGGCTCGACATACTAGTTAATAACGCTGGCGTGTCGCTGGTTAAGCCCTTAACGGAGACCAGCGTTGAGGAGTGGGATAGGGTTCTAGGTGTTAACTTAAGGGGGGCGTTCCTCTGCTCCAAACACGCGGTACCGCTAATGGGTAGGGGAGGCGTCATAATAAACATCTCCTCAGTCCTCGGCATCGTAGGCTCCAGGGGTGAGGCAGCTTACTGCGCCTCTAAGGGGGGCGTTATAGCGTTAACGAGGGCGGTGGCGCTGGAGCTAGCTGATAGGGGTATTAGGGTCGTAGCCGTGTGCCCGGGATCGGTTAAGACCCCCATGTTCGAGAGGGTTGTTAGGTCTAGGGGTGCTGAGGAGGTCATGGGGTTCATAAGGAGGAACGTACCCCTTAAGAGGCCTGCAGAGCCTGAGGAGGTAGCTAGCGTGGTTACGTTCCTAGCATCGAGCTCCGCCAGCTACATAACAGGTACGGCAGTGGTTGTTGACGGCGGGTGGTCAGCCCACTAGCAACTAGTAGCCCTAGCAGGACCAGCCCTACTGCAGCTGCTAGGGCCTGCTCAGCCTGGTTAGTAGGGGGGTTTTAAGGCCCCAAACCTGCACCTGGTAACGCATAGGCCGCAGCCGAAGCACCTATCAGGGTGGAGCACCGCCTTACCGTTAACGACCTCTATGGCGTCGTACTCGCAGCTGAGCTCGCATAGCCTGCACCCAACGCACTTCTCCGGGTAGTACACCGGTGGCTTAGGCTCCAGGACCTCCCCCCTGCTTAGGAGCTTCCTTAGAGCTAACCCCCTAACGTCCTCCAAGCTCTTAGCCCCCAGCTTAGCTAGGAGGGCTTCGAGCTGCCTAGCTATCCTCCCGTAGATCTGGGGCCCTAGGAGGATCGCCGCCGTACACACCTGGACGGCGCTAGCACCGACCATGAACATCTCCAGGGCGTCCCTACCCGTTGAGACACCTCCAACCCCTACCACTGGTACCCCAGGTATCTCGCTCAGGATCTCGGCGATCATCCTCATGGCCATGAACTTAAGCGGCGGGCCTGAGAGCCACCCAAACCCCATCCAGCTACCCATAACGGCGTCCCCGCTAGCTAGGTCTTCAGGCATGTAGGTGCTTAAATCTATGGCTAGGACGGGGCCGTAGGAATCGCTTATGGTTAGCGCGTCGGCACCTGCCTCAACAACCCTCCTAGCAACCCTAGCGGTGGTCTTAGGGGGTAGGACGCCTAGCTTAGCGAACACGGGCTTACCGAACCTCTTAGCAGCTCTAACAGCTGCAGCCATATCGCTGGACCTCTTGAGGTATGCTAGGGCTACCTCGAAGCCGTCTACGTAGTCAGCTACCGCCTCAGCAACCCTGCGGACCTCCGACGGCCTATGGCCTACGCTAGCTATTAAAGGGATACCTGCAGCCCTAGTAACCTCCCTAGCAACCCTTAACTCCCTGCTAACCCACCTCTCCAGGGGTAGCTCGCTCCACAGCTCAGCGTTTATGAAGCCCCCCCTCACCTCAGCCATGTGGGGCCTAGGGATCTTGGGTAGTGCAGGCCTAGTAGATATGGTCTTAGTAACAACACCTCCAGCACCGCCCTCGACAGCCCTCCTAATCCTCTCCCCATCTCGGACGGTAGGGCATGCAGCGGTGAGGACGGGGTTCCTGAACCTGAGCCCAGCGACCTCAACGGATAGGTCGATCAGGGGGCAACACCCTAATAACCAACAGCCCGAGCAATATAAAGTAGGGGGTGTGCTGTAAAAAATCACCCTTTAACGGATTCAACGGCCTCATTCAGTAGGTCGGTAACCTCCTCAACCCACGGGGATAGATCGCTACATAGGTCCTGGGAGCTCTCAACCAGCTGGACAGCGTTGTTAATGAGGTTTAAAGCGTTATCGACGTCCCCCCTCCTAAGCTCCGCTAGCGCTGCATCTATTAAGCCTAGGGAGTCCTTAAGGAGGCTAGCAACACTGCCGTTCCGGCAGCCCCCAGCCCTAACGTAGCCTAGGGCCTCTATTAGGGGATGCTTAGCTACCTTAAGGGCGTCCATAGCTACCTTAACCCTATCGATCCATATAGCCCTAGCTTCAGCACCAACCCTCTCAGCAACCTTAAAGGCCTTCTGCACCGTTAGAGCTGCCAGCTCCTTAAGCTTCATTACAAGGCCCTTAAAGTCCCTCAGCTCGCTGCACTTCACAACTTCACTAGCAGCCCTCTCTATCAGGGATAGCTCGCTCCTAACCTCGCCCTCAACAGCTTTAACAGTGCCCCAGTCGCCCTCAGCGGCAATGCTTACCAGCTTCCTAGACAGGTTCGCTAGATCTTTTGAGGTGTTAACAACGGTGAATACAAGCTCCTTAGCGCTCGCTGAGCAGTTACAGCTGTTCAGCGCCTCCTCAACCCTCCCAGCGAGCTCCTCAACCCTGCTAGCTAGCTCGCTTACGTTGTGGTAGGCCCTAGCCTTTATGAGCGCTCTTAAGGCCTCAACACCTAGGTGTTTATGCACTACGTACGCCCTCCTCGCTAAGCTAGCTAGGAACTCCAGCGCCTTAACACGTGAAACGCCGAGGCCCTCAGCCGCCCTAGCAAGCCCTAAAACCCTAGCCTCAATCCTGCTGGCAGCGGAGCTAAACACCTTAGCAGCCCTAACCAGCCCCATCCTCCTCAGGAGCTCCGCGTTAGCCCTCAACCTAGCAGCCGTCTCCACAGCTGAGGCAGCTAGCCTCTTAAGCCTGCCCCTAATCCCCATCCCTAACGCCTCGATAACGGCTTCGTTAACCCTCCCCTTAACGCCCCCTAGAGACCTCTTAGCGCTAGCTATAGAGCTCCTAACGTAGGTTAAGTTAAGCTCGCAGCTCCCGTTAATAACGCCTTTAAGGTAGTCCCTCAACACCTCGAGCTCCCCCACAACCTCGTCGAGCTCTGAGCTGAGCTCGCTAGCTACGCTCTCATTTATCACACCCCTCTTTAAGGCAGCTCTAACAGCTACCCTTAGGTTAGCTGCTCCATCGATTAACGCCTTAACAGTTGCTAGGTACCTCCACACCTCCTTAACGCTTAAGACCTCCTCAGGCCTTGCGTAACCTGCTAGCGCGACCCACACGGCCTCCCTAACGTACCCCATACCCTCCCTAAGGAGCTCCCTGCCACGCCCTACGTCGGTAGTGCTTGAGAGGTTCTGAAGGACCTCCTCAGCTAGCGCTATGAGGGACCACGGCTTCGAGCCCTCCGGGACGCCCCACCTACTCAGCAGGGTCTTAGCCGTGGCAATGCTCCTGTTTAGAACCTCAACGTAGTTGCTTACGTAGCTGTTAGGTTGCTCCGCACCCCCCTGAGCGCTTAAGGGCACCATTGCTAGGGACGCTAGAGCTACTAAGGCGGTAACAGCTACCGCCGCAGCCTTACCAACCACTTTAGGTCACCGTAAAGTGCATCGCCACCGTTCTATATTAAAAACACCTTAAGGAACGGTGGCGGAACGCGTTTCCCTGCCCTACCCACCCTCCTTAAGGGCCTCCTCACCGCTCTTAGTAAGGGTTACGTAGGTCCTTCCCTCAACATCGGACCTCCTCACCAGTCCTAAGGCTACGAGCTTCCTCACCCTCCTCCACGCAACCGACTTACTAACCCCTAAATCCCTAGCGAGGCCCGAGATCGTTAAGGCCCTACCCCTAAGGGCTTTAAGAACCCTTAGATCCCTCTCATCCAGCTCACCCCTCAGCAACCCTACCTGGGGTTGCTTACGGGCTAGCCTAAGCTTAAGTAGTACGTAGGTAGCTACCCCGGCAGCGGTTAATGCAGCGGCTATATAGGGTGTGGAGCACCACCACAGCCCTACCCTCAGGTGCCACGACTACCTTAGTTAGAGGCCCTGAGCGCGTGCCTACGGCGGCTGTGTAGGTTAGGACTACGTCACCGCTAGCGTTACCTACGTAGATAGCTACCCATGACTCGTTGAGGACCTCTACAGGTAGGAGGTCCCCGCTACTACTAAAAGCTACAGCGCTACCCCTAACAAACCCCTCATCAACCCGGACGTAGACCGTGTTAAGCCCCTCAACACCGCTAACTACAGCGGTTACGGAGGCCGAGCCCTCATAGCTAACCCTGTATGTGTAGGTAACGGTGTAGCACAGGGATGGCAGGGGGGCTAGGAGGAGCAGTATGAGCACGGCAGCGAGTACGCACCCCCTAACCACCCCTGAAAGCAATCAACACCCCTAACATCAATGAGTGAGCAACCTAAAAACATCATCGGGTCCAACGACTCAAGCACTTAAGCCCCCCACTACAGCCCTAACACATTACGGCGTTTCCCTGCCCCTAACACCTTAAGCACGGGTTCTAAGCTACTGATGTACGGTCTAGCGTATGGGGTTTTAAGGAAGTCCTTAGGGCTGTAAACACCTACTAGGAGCCCTCCCTCCATGTACGCAACCCTATCCCCTAGGTCTATGGCTTCAGCTATGTCGTGGGTTACGTGGATTGCTGTGAAGCTAACCCTGAACCTCAGCCCCTTAATGAAGGCCCTAGCACTAGCCCTTAACCTGGGGTCTAGGTTGCTTAGGGGCTCGTCCATTAGGAGGACCTCGGGCTCGACCACTAAGGCCCTAGCTAGGGCTACCCTCTGCTTCTCACCACTGCTAAGGCTCCCAGGCCTACGGCTCAGTAGGTGCTCTATGCCTAGAGCTCTGGAGACCTCGAGCACTCTAGACCTAGCCTCGCCCTTGCTAACGCCTCTAACCCTCAGGCCGTACGCTATGTTGTCGTGGACGCTCATGTGGGGGAAGAGCCCGTAGTCCTGAGGTATTATGGCGAACCCCCTCCTCTCAGGTGGGTAGCGGGTTACGTCAACCCCGTTAACCAGGATCCTGCCCTTAGACGGGGTTAGGAAGCCTGCTAGGGTGTGGAGGAACACCGTCTTACCTACACCGCTGGGCCCCATAACGACTAGGTACTCACCCTTAACGACCTCGAGCCTGGGGATCCTTAGCGTGAACCCACCTAGCCTAACCACTAAGTCCTCAACGACTATCACTTCCTAGCCACCACCCTAATACCTGTAAACACTGCTAGGGATAGGGCGACGAGTACTAGGGATAGGGATGCCGCATACCTTAAGCCGTATGTGTTGAACCACTCAACTATTAACACGTTAATGGTTTTCGGGTAGTAGGCAACTATGAGTATCGCGCCTACCTCGCTAATAGCCCTAGCCCACGATAGGAGGCCCCCAGTAACTAAGCTCTCAATGGTTAGGGGTAGGGTGACCGTGGTAAACGCCCTCCACCAACTGGCCCCCAAGCTCCTAGCAACGTATTCTAGGGTGGGGTTAACACCCCTAAAGCCCGCCTTAACCGTGTCCACCATTATCGGCGCCGATACGAAGGTCATGGCAGCTACAACGCCCCAGAAGCTGTCGTCTACAGCCACCCCTAAACCCGCTGTTAGCGGGCCTAGGACCCCCCTTCTCCCGTAGGCCATTAACACCATTATCCCGGCAACTGCGTGGGGTATCATTAAGGGAACGTCTATGAGGGCCTCAACCACCTCCCTACCCTTAAAGGAGACCCTAGCTAGTAGGTATGCTAGGGGGACCCCTAGGGCTACCAGGATAGCTGTTGATGTTGCTGATGCTTTAAGGGTTGTTGCTAGGGCTAGCCACGCCTCCCTAGATAGCGAGGGCTCGGTGATGAAGACCTCCTCCAACGTCTTAGGGTCTACCGCTATGATTAAAGCTGCTATGGGTGCTAGGAGGAACAGGATCATTATTGATGATGCGGTTGCTAAGGCTAGTAGGAAGCCCTCAACCCTGTACCACCTAGCCACCGCCCTCAACCACCAGCTCCTTAGGTACGTTACCCGAGTATACAGGCTTGGTTAGTGGCGGCTGGCCCAGCTCCCTAAACACCTCCCTACCCGTGTCGCTCAGCATTAGCTCAACGAATTTAATGCCTAGATCGGGGTGCTCGCTCACCTTAGGGACGGTGGCCCCGTAGACTATGGGGGCCATCCTAATAGCCCTCTCCCTACTGGAACCCGTAAGTATGTTCACGGCAACCTTAGAGTAGAACTCCTTAAGGCCTGGGTCGCCGAGGTTCACCTCCCTAGGTAGACTAACATAGCTTAGGTTGTGCTGCTTAGCAACGCTTAAGTACTCGAAGGCGTAGTCTATGGAGCCGCTCTCAAGGAGGGAGACGAGCTCGACGCTCATAGGCCTAACAACTAGGCCGGTGCTCCTAACCTCGAGATTGGAGGGTACGTAGATAACTAGGTTATCACCCCTAACCCCAGCCCTCATATTGGTCCTGCTAAGGAGCAGGTCCCTCAATATGTCGCTACGCCCGTAGTAGATGCTTGCTAGCGCTATAACACCTACAGCGCGGTAGCCGCAGGGGTCCTTATTAGGGTCTGAGAAGCCCCACCTAACCCCCGGCATCCCGAGGACCTCAAACCACCTGCTAGGGTCCTTAACCACCTCGCTGGAGTACCTAGACCTACTAGTAAACGCTAGGACTACCTCGTTGCCAGCGAACGCTACGTACCAGTCGCTGTAGTTCGGGTACAGGTACTTAGGTATTAACCTGTAGTCAGCTAGGGCTAGGACATCGCACGGCCTCCCCAAATCAATAACCTTCCTAACAGCCTCAACACTACCGCTATACTCTACGTGGACATCGACACCGTACCTATCCCTAAAGATCTTAGCGAGCCTCTCAATAGGTATCTTAATGGAGCCAGCGCAGAAAACCTTAAGAACAGCGCCGGGCCTGCCGTAATTATAGGTTGCGTAGACAGCTGTAGCAACTACCAGGACCAGTACTAGGGCTATGAACATCCTATTCAGGGCCATAACGACCTCCTCTAAGAATGTACTGGAGGGTATAAAACGTTATCTGGAAACGGATAACCAGCTGTTTAGGGGTAGCGCCCTACGTTAGGACGTCATCGATTGTTAGGCTGGTAAAGCCTGGGATTCCGAGCTCCTCGAGCTTCCCCGTCCTCGGCACCCCGTCCTCACCCCACCCCCTAATCCTGTAGTACTCGCTGAGCATCTCTTCAAGCTCCACGACGCTCACCCTCCCGTCAGGTAGTTTAAGGCCCTCCTTAACGAACCTCTCAGGGAGCCTGTCCTCACCCACTATGCCTAACCTAACGTTGTAGAGCCTCTCAAGGTTTACAACCCTCTCGCCAACGCCCATGACATCGCTAACACCTAGCTTAAGCCCTAGGGATACCTCGATCATCTCACACAGGTCCTCAACGCTGTACACTAGGGTCTCGCACGTAGTGAACTTGCACAGGCCTAGGGAGTCCGATACAGCGCTTAGGTTCTCCGAGAAGGCAACTGCTAGCGCCTTATACCTAGGGCTGGCACCGTCGTTGAGCTCGTCCAGCTCACTATCGCTGAGCCCTAAATACCTCCTAGCCTCCTCCCTATTATGAGGGTAGGCTATGCATGGGAGGGCGTATAGGTGGTCAGCACCCCTATTCGATGTAGCGTGCCCTAGAGCGAAAGCCTTAACAGCCCTAGGCTCCTGGGCAGGCACCTCAACGCCCTTAACGTGTAGGGCGATGGACCTGCAGCCAATAACCTCGGCAGCCCTCCTAACACCTTCAGCTAGGATGGAGCCCGGGCCCCTCCTATAGGCTATATCGTTAATTAACCTAGCTACCCCCTCCACATCCCCCCACTCAATCCTGGGTAGCTCGCCGAGCCCTAACCCCCTCCTAGAGCACTCAATAGCCCACGCAACGCACTTACCAGTGGATATGGAGTCCATACCCAGGTCGTTAACGAGGTAGTTAAGGCGTGCAACATCCCTAACATCCGTGATGCCGCAGAGAGGGCCTAGGGAGTCGATGGTCTCGTACTCGAGGCCCTCGAACTCCACGCCGTTAACCCTTACCCTGCGCCCGCACGCTATAGGGCACGGCCTACAGCCGCCGGGCCCTATCCCCAGCTCCCTATGTGCATACTCAGGCAGCAGCCTCGAGACATCGTTTACGCTGCCCCTTAAGTGGTTATAGGAAGGTAGGTCGTAGACCTCGTTCTTTACGGGTATGAGGGACATGGTTCCGTAGGTCCTGTAGCTACGGAGCTTAGGTGACGTGAGGGCCTTCCTAGCTAGCCTCACGAAAAGCTCCCTAGCTTCCTCAGCCCTAGCTACCGGTACTGCACCACCCCCACGCGCGACTATCGCCTTAACCATCTTAGAGCCCAGCACAGCACCCATACCGGTCCTAGCAGCTGCCCTACCCTCATCAACTATTATCGATGCGTACCTGACGAGGTTCTCCCCAGCAGGCCCTATAACAGCTGTTGACGGCTCCCTACCATACCTACCCAGCAACCTCCTCCTAACCTCATAAACCCTTAAACCCCAGAGGTCCCCAGCTCTATCAACCCATACATCGCCATCGCTGACAACGAGCACTGAAGGCTCGCTAGCCCTACCTAGGAGCACTAAGCCGTCGAAGCCAGCTCTCCTTAAGCTGAACCCGAATCCCCCGCCAACAACCGAGTACCCTAAACCGTTGGATAGGGGGGACTTAGCCGTAAACACGGTCTTAGCCCCCGCAGGTACTAAGCCTACTACGGGCCCCGCCATAACGATTAAGGGGTTTTTAGGGCTTAACGGCTCCGTCTCCCTAGACGTCAGCAAGTAGAGTATTAAGGACGCAACCCCCCTACCCCCGAGAAACGCCTTTAGGACGTCCTGCCTAACCCTACGCCTCCAAACCCTACCCCCCTCTAAGTCGACAACCGCTACCCTACCATAAACCATCTCTAGTACCCTTAGTAGATGGGTTTAAAGCCGGCCTCCCTCAATACCTCACCGCCTAGCCTTAAGGCCTCCCTCAACACCTCGCCCTCATTAACTGTGAGGATCCTCCTCCCACGCATAACTACCTTACCATCAACTACGACGGTGTCTACGTCGGCGCTGGAGCTACAGTAAACTATAGCGTTAACAACGTCGTGAATAGGTCGTACATGAACCCCATCCATATCTATGATGGTTATATCGGCTTTCTTACCGGCCTCTATAGAGCCGACCTCCCCATCTAAGCCCAGTGCCCTAGCACCGCCAATAGTAGCCATCTCAAGGACGTCCCACGCGGTCACTGCCTGAGCGTTCAGCTCCGATACCTTGCCGAGCATTGCTGCTATTCTCATTGTTTCTATCATGTCTAGGTTGTCGTTGCTTGCTGCTCCATCGGTTCCTAGGGATACGTTGATACCCATCCTCAACATCTTTGG
>NJEF01000099.1 GCA_002255065.1 Desulfurococcales archaeon ex4484_204
TAACACCCCTACTACCCACACCTAGACACCTAAGGTAGCTCGCAATACTTTTACCTACTCAGCCCTTTAAGTTAGCGGGTGTTAGAATACCTTACGAGGTCTTCGAGGAGCTCTGGGGGAGGTACGATAAGTGGTACGAGAGGAACCCCGTAACAGCTGAGAACGAGGTCCTAGCCGTTAAAGCGCTAGGGCTTAAACCAAGGGTTCTAGACGTAGGTGTTGGAACGGGCTACTTCGCTAGAAGGGTGGGTATGGAGTACGGCATCGATCCATCGGTGGGGATGCTTAGGGTAGCTAGGGGTAGGGGTATTGAGGTTGTTGCAGGCTTCAGCGAGCACCCACCCTTCAGGCCCTCCAGCTTTAACTCGGTAGCCCTAATAGTGACGCTGTGCTTCGTTGACGACCCCCCGCTAGCCATTAAATCCCTGGCAACCCTCCTCACGTGCGGGGGGGTTATGGCTGCGTGCATAGTTCCCAGGGACTCCCCCTGGGGCTCCTACTACATGGGCTTGGAGACCTCGCCCTTCTATAAGGTCGCTAGGTTCTTCACTGTTAGGGAGGTTGAGGAGCTCATGGAGGGTGCGGGGCTCGAGGTCTCGGGCTGCGTATCGACCCTCAGGACCTACGGACCTACCGATAAGCCCAGGTACGAGCATCCCGTGGAGGAGTGCAGCGGGGGGTTCGTCTGCGTTAAGGCTGTTAAGAGGTGCTGTGAAGGAGTTGGGCAGCGGGTTCCTGGAAGCCGTTAAGGCGGCCTTAAGAGTTAACCCTAAAGAGCTCAGCAGGTACTTCGAGGCTAGAGTGGTTACTGAAGGGGTTGTTAAGCCCCCGATAGCTATAAGGCTCGACGGTGTAGGCTTTAAGAAGGCTTTAAAGGGTTTCAGGAAGCCCAGGGATGTAAGGGTTCATAACGCCTTAGTTAAGGGGGCTGAAGCCCTCATGAAGAGGTTTGAAGCCCTAGCTACCTACGTAGTGTCGGATGAGGTAAACGCTGTAATTGCCTCCCCCCTACCGTATGGGGGCAGGGTGTTTAAGCTCGTAAGCACGTCGGCATCGATCCTCTCATCACATGTAAGCGTTGAGCTAGGGATGCCGCTGTACTTCGACTCAAGGGTTATTAAGCTGTGGAGCCTTAGTGAGGCGGCAGCTTACCTCATGTACAGGGCTAGGGTCGGGGTGAGCAACTACATCTCCTCAACCTACCACGCGGTTACTGGGGGTGGGGGCTCGACACCTAAGGCCGGGTACATGCTTAACTACCTGGCGGGGTTAGGGCTCTTTAAAGGGGTTAGGGAGTGGGAGGTTTTAGGGTCGTGCCTAACGTGGTCCTACGTAGTTAAGGAGGGCTTCAACCCGTTAACGGGTGAGGGGGTTAAGGTGTTGAGGAGGGTCGTTAAGGTGTCGCCGTCCTACGGCGAGTGCGTACGCTATTTAACTAGGCGGTTAAGTTATGGTGGGGTCGGTGGTCGCGTTGGGGAAGCCGAGGCCTAAGGAGTTAGTAGAGCTCGTGCTGAGCAGGTTCACCCCTAAAGACCCAGCGGTCCTGCTGGGGCCGTCACTAGGGGAGGACGCAGCCGTCATAGATGTAGGTGGGGGCAGGGTCATGGTCATCCACCCAGACCCTATATCGGGCGCCGTAGAGTACCTAGGCTACCTATCAGTCCACATACCTGCCAACGACGTAGCTGTGTGCGGTGCTAGACCGAGGTTCCTGCTAGACGTTATCCAGCTGCCTGGGGGCGGTGTGGACGTCCTCAACCTAATAACGTCTCAGATAGCTGAGGCGGCCGCCTCCCTAGGGATGGATGTCGTCGGCGGGCACACGGAGTTCCTCCCAGGCCTGCCGCACCCGCTAATAACAGCTACAGCTGTAGGCTTCGCTAGGAGGGGGGATGTGGTGGCAACGGGCGGGGCCCGTGAGGGCGACTACCTAGTAATGACTAAGACTGCTGGTATTGAGGGGACGGCCGTGCTATCGACGGACTTCAAGGACCTCCTAAGGGATAGGGGGGTTGAGTGGGAAGCGATCCGTAGTGGTGCCTTAATGGTTAGGGAGGTCAGCGTTGTCCCTGAGGCCCTAGCCCTCGCCTCCAAGGGCTTAGCTACTTCAATGCATGACCCAACGGAGGGAGGGGTGCTCGCAGGCGTAGCTGAGATAGCGTACGCGTCCAGGGTCTCGATAGACGTACACGTCGATGAGATCCCGGTAAGCGACGTAACAGTTAAGGTGTGTAGGGCTCTGGGCCTAGACCCCCTCAAGATGCTGTCCTCAGGGGCCCTACTAGCCACCGTGCCCCCGGGCAAGCTCGACGAGTCCCTACGGACGCTTACATCGATAGGTGTTAGGCACTCAGTAATAGGTAGGGTGGTTAGCGGGGGTCAGGGCTTAGTAAGGCTTGTAAGTAGGGGATACGTCGTTGGCGAGATTAAGGAGCCCTACGTCGAGGACGAGGTCATCGCGCTGTGGGAGCGCGTTAGCAGGTAGGGAAAGTAGATTAAGCCTAAAGCTAACTCGTACCAGGTAGCCTGCGGTGCTGTGCTTAGAAGGCCTGTACGGGTTCGGGTGCTACCCCGTAAGTACCTACAGCTTAGCTCGCGGCGTGGGTAGCGCTACGTGGGGTACCCACCTGCTGACGGGGGTGCCTGGGCATAGGGCTTAGTGAATGCGTTGTTAGGGAGGCTAGGCGCTCCGATTTAAGGGGTGTGTACCTTGTTGAGGCGAGGTCGTTCCCCCACCCCTACCCCTTAGAGCTCTTCATAAGCTTTCAAACCCTGTACCCTAAGTTCTTCCTAGTGGCTGACTGCAGCGGGACCATTGCTGGCTACGTTGTCGGGGTTAAGGAGATGGGCAGCACCGGGCACATAATATCCCTAGCAGTACACCCCTCGTACAGGGGTAAGGGGCTGGGGTCCGTGTTGCTTAGAGAGCTTGAGGAGAGGATGGTTAGGGAAGGTGTTAAGAGGATTAAGCTGGAGGTCTCGGTAAGCAATAGAGCAGCTATAAGCCTATACCGCAGCAGGGGGTACAGGGTTGTTAACGTAGTCCCTAACTACTACCCCGACGGCTCAGACGCCTACGTCATGGTGAAGGAGCTTAGAAGCTAGCTCCTCAGCAACCCCTACGTACGGCTGGAGGGCGTAAACCCTAACTATCCCCATAGTATTACCTCAACGAATGGAGCGATTACGTACTTGCCCAGCCCCCTCCTACCCACCTCCTCAACGAAGTCCCTAACCCTATCCCTAACGCCCTCGGGGACGGGCTCGTCGCCGAAGCCGACCCACTCGTACACAGCCCTGTAACCGCTCCTGTTCAGGTAGAGCCTTATCAAGCTGCGGGCGAGCTCCCCTCCCAAGCCCTTACTCACTACGTAGTTAAGAAGCCCACCCACGTAGAAGTCGTCCCATAGGTAGAAGCTCCCGGACCTAATAGCCTTCCTAATCCCCTCAGGCGTTGTAAAGGGCTCCACGAACCCCTTAACAGCTGGGTCGCTAGCCATTAGTGAGTATACGTTGCTTAGCAGGAGCTGGTAACCCGTTATCGTCTTATGGTAGTAGACGGCCCTGTACATGTGGAGCCTAGCTACGTAGAAGGACTCAACAGCCTGAACTGACTTAGGAGGGATCGCTACGTAGCCATCCCTATCAACCGTTACGGTGTGGACTATCCTGTCGAGGTCTATTAAGCCGTAGGCAACCCCCGTGTGTAGGGCGTCCCTCATCAGGTAGTCGAGCCTGTCGACGTCTAGGTCGCTGGATAGGAGGGAGTTGTAGGTTACCTCGCGGTGCAGCCCTAGAACAACCGCTGCTACCTCACGGGGTTCGTAGCCGTGCTCCTTAAGGGCCCTCGATATGTAGGGGTCCTCCTCAATAACCCACCTACTTATCTCCTCATGCCTTAAGCCGTAGGACGACATGAAGTACTGCTCTAAGGCGTGTGAGTACGGTGTGTGCCCTATGTCGTGGAGAAGCGCTGCCAGCTTAAGTAGCTCGACGTCGTCCCTCCTCACTAAGCCCTCACTCGACAGCTTAGTCGCTATGGTGTCCATCACCTTCATAACCCCGAGGGAGTGGGAGAACCTAGTGTGTACGGCGCCTGGGTAGACGTACCACGCCTGAGCTAGCTGCTTAACCCTCCTCAACCTCTGGAAGGTAGGCGTATCGATAACCCTGAGCTCGACATCGTTTAGGGGTATGTACCCGTGCAGCTCGTCGTAGACGTACTTCACACCGCGCTGCACGGTAGCGCTCCCTACCCTCAACCTGACCTCCTTCCTAGAATGCATTAAGCAGGTTTTAGCTGTAGCTAGGCTTAGCACGCCTTAAGTACTGAGACAAGAGCTCCGCGACCTCAACGACTACCGCCCTAGGCACCTTAAACCTCCTAGCAACCTCCCCAGCTACGTCCCCCATGGGCGGGTAAACGTCCTTCTTAAGCATGACGTACGACGCAGCTATCGTTAACGCCTTAGCTAGGCCCACCCTAAGCGTTGAGAGCTTCAGGGAGAGCTCCCTAGGTAGCTCCACAGCTGCTGGGTCGCTACACGTGCATGGGTTTAAGGTCCTTAGGTCGGTGCTTAAAGCCCTTGAGTAGGGCCCCCTAGCGAGCCACCTAAACCTGTACCCTAATTTAACGCCGAGGACCTCCTGAACCAGGTATATTAGGGAGTGAGCAGCTGCCCTGCCCTCCTGAGAACGTAGCTCGCGCCCTAAGACTTGCTTAACTATTAGTAGCGCGCAGCACCTCCTCTCCATAATTCCACATTACTAAAGTGTTCTAGGTATTATCTTAAAAAGCTGGGGTTAATGCGTCCGCCCTCCCTGGAGGTTGGAGGGAGGTGTTACTCCTTATTAAGCCCCTACAGCTTGTACTCTATAACCCTCCTCTTCCTGTTAACTAGGTCTATGGCCTCAATAACCTTCATCACGTTCCTACCCCTTAACGCTTCTAGGAGGTCCTTAAGCTCGTTAGCCTCTATTATGAATATCCCTTTAAACGAGTCCTCAAGCCTTACGTGTAGGGCGAGCCTCTCTGGCTCAACCCTCCTAGCAGTCTCCCTCTTAGGTAGCTTAACTATCTCAACAACGGCCTTACCTACCTGGATCAACGGCTTCCTCTCCCAGTCCTTCATGGTGTTGAGGAGCTCGTCCATCTTCTTCAGGAGCTCCTCCTCAATAGCTGGGGCTTCCCCGCGCTCCTCGCTCAACTTTCAATCCCTCACACAACACTAGGTCTAGGGAGGTAAAAACGATTAGCCTTAGCCCCTAGCCCTTAACGGGCTTCCTAACAAGCTCCTTCCTGATCCTCTCAACAACCCTCCTAGGTATTGGTAGGGAGGGCTTCTCGGGCAGGATCCCTTGAGGCCTGAACAGCACTATAAGGACTATGGCTAGCCCTACTAGTATGTACTCAAGCCAGCTAGGGCTTATCGGTATAACGGCTGTTAGGAAGCTCTTGTACGAGTAGATCAGGGACCTAACGGTGGAGAATATCAGCACGCCTAGCAGCACCCCCAGGTTGTTCCCAGTACCTCCGAGCATCATGTACGCCCATGGCCAGAAGGTCCATATAAGCCTGTTGTAGGTCACGGCCTTCATGCTACCTACGTAGAAGGCCCAGAGAGCCCCACCGATAGCTGCTAGGGCTGAGCCAGCCATTAGGGCCTGAGCTCTAAGCTTAGGTATGTCCTTACCGTAGACCATGGCCGCCAGCTCCGAGTCCCTCATAGCCTTTAAAGCCCTGCCGAACGG
>NJEF01000027.1 GCA_002255065.1 Desulfurococcales archaeon ex4484_204
GATGAACTTATCAGGGTAGTTGAACGCGTGGTGCCCGCCCATTATGAAGTTCGTTAGATGCCTTCCGAACGTGTAGCCAACGCTATCAATATCCTCCAACCTAATGCACGGTTGGGCAATCACTAAGGGGTTTGCTGGAGGTGGTACTAGCCCGGAGGTTACGTGGGGCTGGAAAACAACTATAGATGCTATAGTTAAGTAGAGGTCGTCTCTCCACCTAGCTACAACGGGCTTTGGCTTTATAACTTCGTGACCCCTCCTGCTAAAAAAGTTGAGGAACCTATCCCTAACCTCCTTAACCGTTAAAGGACCTACACCAAGCTTAAGGTTAAAGAATGTGTAGTCAGAGCACGGTGCATCACTGCAATTATCCCTATCTATGAGTGTCCAGAAGTGAGCTCCGCAAACCCTGCACTTCCTCCTTAAATACCCCCTCTTCCTGAATAGCTCAACCTTGAATATGGTTTGATTAACTGCGGTGCCCACTCCATACCACCTAGCCTAACTACTAAATAAGATACCTTTTATTTATCATAGAGTATGAAATAGCCTACTCCTTACCCGAATAGTGATGAATTGCTAGAGCTAGGACCTGTGCCCTGCTAATAGCGTGAGACAACACCATGGGTGCTGTCTCCTTAGTTACGAAGCCCGCCTCAACGGACACCGCTATAGCCCTCCTTATAGCCCTCATTAACACGTTAGCAACGATGTCGGGCACTGGCAGTGCTGCCTCGGTAGCTAACTCCCTCGCTATTAACACAGCTGTAGCTAATTCATCCCTAACCTCGCCTAGATCAACCCTCAACTTCTCAGCTGGTATTACGAGACCTTCATCCCAGGCAGCCTTAAGCGATAGCTTAACCGTAATCACCTTTAAGCCCAGCTTCCTGAGGAGTGAAGCCAGCTCCTGGGATATGGTATCACCAGCCTTAGCTACCCTAACCTCCTTGTTAATCCAGATAATCCCCTCCCTAACCTGGGTAGGGACCCTTAGCTTACCGAACACTGACAGCATAGGTCCTGGCGGGATTCCGGTAGGGCCTTGAGGTAGGTGGATGTCCTCGGTTGCTTCATCACCTGGCTTAGCAAACCTCCTCTCCTCTACCTTATCAAGGAGGAGGGCTAGCTCGAACGCGTTGAGGTTAGTGAACATAAATGCATTTGTCCCTGTTAGATACTGCTTTAACTCCTCTAGGCCAGCTAGCCCTACCTCCTCCGCAGCCCTTAGAAACAAGTTGTTCTTGTATACCTTAATGAAACCGTACTCTTCAAGCTTTCTCCTCATCCTCTTATATTGGCTGGCTGGAACACCCTCTAAACTTATAATCCCTATCACCTTAAACTTCTTGAGCAACCCCTTAATCTCCTCAACAGTTGCCTGCTTCTTAATTAGGGCCGGCCTAACGACCCTCTTAACAGTAGCTCTGGCTTTCTCAAGCCTTCTAAGTGTTCTTATGAGCCCCGCCTTACTACTCCCCTTCAAAGCATGAACACCTCCACCGGAGGCCCCATAGACGTCTTAACATAGACCTTAGTTGATGTCTCTAAAGGTCTTTTAATCTTTCCCTTAACATGTTCTAGGACGGCGAGTATGTTCTCCACTATGTCCTCAGGCTCCATATCCTCGCTACCAACCCTACACCCGACCCATAGCTGCTCCTTATTTCTAAGCCTCGTGGTGTTCATGTAGCGCTTTACGACCGACACGATGTCAGCGCTAACGGGTACGGGCACCGGGAACTTACCCCTAGGTCCTAAAGCAGGACCTAGAACCCTACCTATCGAAGCCATTAGGTCTGACCTCACAAGCACCCAGTCATAGCTCCTAGCAATCTTCCTTAACTCCCTCCTAGACAAAGCCTTTAACTCGCTGTCACTAAATGCGTCAACCCCTGCACCCCTAGCTTTAAGGAGAGTGTCACCAGTGGCAATAACAAGTATTTTAGGGGGTTTCCCTAAGCCCTTTGGCAGGAATATAGTATCCCTAAACTTAACCTCAGGTGCCTTAGAGCTAAACCCCTTAAACGTGATTATCAGCTCTACAGACTGCTTAAACCTCCTACCCTTACCTAGCTCTATGGCTTTCCTCACAGCATTAGCTATATCCTCCTTAGTTAGAGCCATACCGCCACCACCTACCTTCTCTTCCATTCGTCCTCATATTTAAGCAACACGTTATCAAAGATGCCGCTGGATACATCCTTAATTACCTCCCTAGGTTCCTTACCATTAACTGTTAACCCTATTGTAGCAGCTGACGAGAGTATAGTCTTTACTGCGGCCTTAAGTGACTTAGCGTTTAAGTCATTCTTCTTAAGGATCGCGACCTTAATAACGTCCTCAAGCTTTAAGTCCCCCACCTTCTTATTAGCTGGGTCCCCGGAAGGAGCTGAGGCCCCAGCAAGCCTTAGCAGGAGCGATGTAGTTGTTGGGGACCTCACATCTATCCTGTACTCCTTCGTAACCGGGTCAACATATATCTCCACGGTTACCTCAAGGCCGTCGTAATCCCTGGTTAGCTCGTTTATTTCGTTAACAACTTCGCCAACATCAAGGCCGTACTGACTTATAGTAGGACCTAGAGGGGGTGTAGGAGATGCCTTACCGCCTGGAACCCTGACCCTAACGATCTTCCAGGGCATATTCCCTACCTCCTCTTAACGGGCCTTACGTTATCGGCTGGTATCGTCGCCTCCATCTTAAAGGAGGCTTCAAGTATGTTGAGGGTAACGAGGTTTTTCTGTATATCTACGGAAATTACTGAAGCCCTTAACCCCTTGAACGGCCCTGAAATTATCTCGACAATGTCGCCGGGCTTAAGCTCCTCTATAGGTGGCTTAACCTTTATAAGTCTCTCAACCTCCTCCTTCATTAACGAACCCATAGCCTTACCCTTAACATGCTTTATATCCCTAGCAAGCCGGTGAACTACGTGAAGGCCTTCAGCCTCGATTACTATGTAACCCTTAATGTCCGGCGGGACAACTATAGCGTAAAGCCCCCTACTCCCCTCAGAGCGTGTTGCAGCTTCAAGCATTAAGGCTACGTTAACCTCCTGTCCAGCTGTCGTCCTCAGTACTACGTACTTTATTGGCCATCCTTTTAGGCGCTTCACAGCCTTAACTCCTTCAGCCACCTCCACCACCCTGAACCACCGTCATAAGGAAGAGGATTAGGAACCCTACAGCCCCAACAAACACTATACCACCTAAGGTTATTTTTAGGAGCAGTTTATACTCATCTACCTCGGGCCTCTCAGCTATCATAAGTATCTTCCTCCAGGACTCCAAAAGCTCCCTCAGCCTCAACTCCCACCACCAGCTACTTCCTACTGACTAAGTAACTTATTAAGTATTTCATTAGGCCTGTAGATGAGTAGGTCGCTATACCGCTGCCCCACACCAACATACATTATCGGCTTACCTATAGCCAGTATTACGCTTAAGGCCGAGCCTCCTCCAGCATCAGCGTCCAGCTTCGTTAAGATGACCACATCGACACCTACCGCCCTATCGAACCAGACCGACTGCTGCACTGCGTCATTACCTGTAAGAGCATCTAAGACCAACACCTTAAGGTTCGGCTTAACAACCCTAACCACCTTCCTTAGCTCGTCAACTAGGTTGCTATCCGTGTGCATCCTCCCTGCAGTATCTATGAGGACCGCATCAATACCGTGCTTCTCAGCGTAGATAACGCCATCCTTAGCTACCGCAGCAGGGTCGGCACCGTACTTACCCATAATGAAGGGCACGCCGAGCCTCTCAGCGTGAAGCCTTAACTGCTCCTGCGCACCAGCACGGAATGTATCGGCCGCCACCATAACGACCTTAAACCCTCTACCCTTTAGGCTGTAGGCTACCTTAGCTATGGTCGTTGTCTTACCAACACCGTTAACGCCGAGGAAGACAACCACATATGGTTTAGGTCCCTCACTAACTAACCTCACTAGGTCCTTACTACATAGACCCCTCTCTAAGAGCTCTAGCAGCCCTTCCTTAATCCTCGCCACTACCTCCTTAGAAGCCGACGCTCTAAATCTAGAAACCTTGATGCCTACCAGCTCCTTCTTGAGGACCTCCCTAAGCTCCTCAACTACGTCATAAGCTACATCACCCTCAATAAGCTTAACCCCGATCTCGCTAAACACCCTCTCAAAATCCTCCTCAGTTAACTCCCTATAACTAACAACCTCACTAACCTTCTTAGTAAGCTCTGCTAGTACATTCCTTACCCTCCTAAACACTGTGGAGACACACCTACCTAGTTTGGGGTAGTGCTTTATACCTTATAAGCTCGACTAGCTAGGACCCCAGTCACATCACTACTCCTAGCTACTGCTTAGCCTCCGTAGAGCTCCTGGTAGCTCCTTGCCGAACCTCCGATACCGCTCTATTAACCACTGCCTGAAGTTGCTGGTAGTATGCGAGCATGTTGCTTAGCTCCTTCTGTAGCTCCTTAATTGCCTCCCTAATATCGCTCTCCTTAACGTTGAGGATCTCGATCGCTTTATCAAAGCTAAGCTTGACGTAGTAATCGAGACCTACATGCGCTAAAACAGTATTGTCCTCAGCAAGCCTTGCCCTAACCATTACATGCCTACCCCTATCAGTCGGTATTACGGTCTCCCTAACACCTCTAGCCTTAAGCTCGGCTATTAAAGACCTGCTAGCAGATAGCTCCTCTAACTCAGCCGTGAATCCGTTGATCTGGGTTTGAAGAGCATCTATGTATCTCTTAAGCTCTGTTAGCTCAGCAAGCACCGCCTCTAACGGAACCGCTACCTTCCCGCCCTCAGCCCTACTCAATATACCAACCCCTAATCGTCTCTAGATCCCTTACATACTTTGACTTAGACTCTTCAGGCCTTATCTCCTTAACCTCGAGGATCCTTATGTGGTACCTCTTGAGCTTATGTCTGCTGCCAAGGTCTGAAAGCACCTTCTCTATAGCTTGCTCCTTAGTTAAGGCCCTAACATCGACCTCAAAGTGCTGCCACTCCCTAACCCTATCAGGGCTGAACATAGCTACCCCTAACACCCTAAACACCTTTACCTCACGACCCATACCCATCACCCAACACCAAGCGCCCTCGTTATACGCATGATCTCGGGGCCTGTAGTTCTCTCCCCTACAAGCACCCCATAATTATTGGCTACTAGCCCGGTCTTAATAAATGCTACACCGAAGTTAACCGTCCCTATGTCTAAGGAAACACCGAAGTGCTTTGAAAGCCTTTCAAGCTCCTCGTCCTCAGCATCTGGGTGGACAACACCCCCGCGATCAGTTATAACGGCTGCCGAACCAACGGTTGGTAGCTTAGCTATAACACCTTGGGTAAACCTTTCAACACCTAGGTAGCTACTAAGCGTCCCAACCACGTCCTCCTCTAAGTACGGATAGAAAATAGCTGCCTTATTATTAGCTAGCACTAAGTTCCCGAGAGCTGTGTACCTCATGTCAACAACCTTAACGTTAAGGCCTATCTCTAGTAGGTAATTAAGCTCCTCATCCCTTATTATTCTAGGAGCTAGGATGGCCCTGTCATTGCCTGCGAGGAAAACCCCGAGGAGGGGTGAGGCTGCAACCCTAGCCTCAACGACTTCAACGCTTAAGGTATCAGCTACCTTGCGCTTAACCTGGGCCTCAACGCCGCTAGGCACTAAAGCAACCTTGTTATTCACAAACATGAAGACCCCGATGTTGGGGGTTCCAAAGATCCTTAACCTGTCAAGAGGCATGAATATCCTCTACAAACAGGGATACCTAGCTACCCTGAGTTGTTGCACTATGTATGGGTATCGCTATAGATACCTTAATCACCTTACCCTCACTATCTATAGGTGATACCCTAACGGCTACCCTCCTTGGAGGTTTATCGTAGGCTCTCATAAATATGTAAGTATTTATTGATTCGTCGATCACGATCCTATCAGCCTTGGTATGCCTCTTCACGAACTCCTTAATAACCTTAATAGCTCTAGGGGCCCTTCTCCTCCTCCCAGACCAATAAATCCTTGAGAGGTTGATGACGTAGATCTCCTCAGACACGCTAGCACCTCATATGTTACCTAGTTTAGTTCTACTCCAATTCCTTAATTTAGGCCTATAGGGGACCTTCCTAATAGTCTTAACGATCACCCATACAGGGATCGCGGAGTTCGATTTAAATGCCTTAGCTAGCCTTAACTTCCTAGCAACATGCTTGTTCCTAGCCATGACATCACCTCTTCTCTCTAATAACTATCCTGTAATCCCTCCTACTCCTTGAGTCAAGCTCCAAGAGGATCCTCTTTAGGGTATCGTCGTCCACGACACCCCTTAAACGCCCTGCTAGCGCTAGGTTTATAATGTAGTCCTCAACAGCCCTAGCTAGCTCAGGTCTTACGAGCCTTACGTTAGCTAACCTACCCCTAGCCTCTGGGGTCATTATCCTCCTAAGTATTGCCTGCCTCTGAGCCTCCCTAGCCATCTCTTCCTCCTTTCTTCTCCTCTCCTCCTCGAGCCTCCTCATAAACTCCTCTAACCGCTTCTTCTTAATCTCCTCAAGCTCTGAATCGTAGTACTCACTCAACCCACTTTCACCCCACCGTACTTCTTAAGCTCAGGAACTACTCTTACAACCTCCCTAAAAACCTCATTAGCTATACTATCCAGTAGTGACCTTCCCTTAGGTGTTAGAACCCGGCCCCTATTACCCGCCTTAGCTACTAATCCAGCCCTCTCCAGCTGCTGAAGCATCTTCCTTATGTGCGAACCACCAGCTCTTCTAAAGTGCGGAGGTGCCGACCCCCTCCTCTTTAAGCCGCCATACACAGTCCTTAACGTTTCAATACCCATTGGCTCCGGGCTTATGTACAGCTTCCTCAGGATACTTGCAGCCCTTACATACCACCAGCCGGGATCGTCGGGAACCTTCTCCTTATGCTGCCCCGTCTTAGCAAATAAAGCCCACTCAGGAGGCTTAACCTCCCTAACCTTCTCCTTGAGGTAATAAGCGAGCGCCTTTATGAACGCGTCCGATGGCACCTCTAGTACATTAACCATACCCCTACCCTCCACCTACTATGGTGTACTACTTAAAGACTTTATTAACTTACCTCTCACGAGATCCCTTAAATACAGCACTACGTGGCTGTAGTCCCTGCTATCCATCCCTGAAGCGCTAGCCGCTAAGTACGTGTTAGTAACTGCTGGGAAGATCAACGAGGTAAATCCTCTGTACCTTAAAGCCCTAAACGCGTAGCTTAAATCCTTAGCTGCAAGCACCATCTTAAACCTAGTTGGGAACTGCGGGTTCAGGGATCTATTCTCATACCTCTCAACAATACCCCTCATCCAGGACACCTTAATAGCTGAGAAGAGCTTGCCATACTCAACACCCCACGACTCCGCTAAAGCTACCGCTTCACCCAGCGAGGCGGTAATCGTTAAGAACATGGCGTTAATAGCGAGCTTAATAACAGATGCCTGCGGGACAGGGCCTACGTACATAACCTTTGAGCTATAAGCCTTAACACTCATTAGCTCGGCGTCCCTGCTCTCACCACCGATAAACGAGATCAGCTTACCCTTCCTAGCTTCACTGATACTGCCAAGTACTGGTGCTTCAACAAATCTCCCGCCGGACTCCTTAGTCAGTAGGTAGGCCCTATAGCTCGCCATAGGCGTTACAGTTGAGCTCTGAACAACGACCTTACCCCTAACCACCCTAAGCACCCCTTTACCACCTAGTAGCACATCCATTAAGGCTTCATCGTCTGAGACCATGATGTGGACTACATCGCTTAAAGAAGCGGCGTCTGCTGGACTACGGCATTCCTCAGCACCCCACTCACGTGAGAATTTTAGAGACTTCTCCCTACTCCTATTGTATACGAAGAGCGTGAAGCCCTTCTCAGCAAGCCTTGAGGCCATGGAGTAACCCATAGAGCCTAAACCTATGAAGCCTACTTTCATGCTACACACCAATTACTACCTTTATACCGAGAATAAAGGAGTTTACAGGAAAGCTATCACGTTAAGCTGTAAACTCAGTGAAGCACTTAGTGCTCCTTAACACCACCCCCAGCTAGCAACCATAGCGGGTAACTACAGGTATCCATAGAGCGCGTACTAGGCTGTAACCCACTAGGTACTTCATGACATGCCCAGAGCACTAAAGCATTCTCAATGACTGGGTAGTGAGAGGTTGTGCACGCCGCAGCACGGGTTACACACTTTAATCCATAGTTCAATAGCTTAAGGGATCTGTATGAAGGGGGAGCTCTTAAAACTCTTCGTAAAGTTCTTGAAAATAGGTGTCATCGGTTTCGGAGGTGGCTGGGCTATATTACCGATAATAGAGAAGGAAATAGTTGACGGTACCGGCTGGATAACTAGGACTGAGTACTCTAACCTTGTAGCTATCGCTGGCTCAACACCTGGCCCCGTAGCCGTTAACGCGGCCACGTATGTCGGCTATAAGGTAGGTGGGAGCGTTGGCGCTGCTTTAGCGACCTTAGCAGTTATAATACCGCCCTTTACGGCTATATCCCTCATCACTCACTTCTACCTTCAGTACCTCGGTTGTAGGCTAGTAACGTCCTTAATTAACGGGCTTAAAGGTGCTGTGCTAGGACTAATAACCGTTGCACTCATAAGCACGTGTAATAGCGTGGGCTCATCCCTGGGATGGGATGTAAAGGCGTTAGCAATAATAGTAGCTATAGCATCCGTAACGATAGCCTCAGTCACCTTACTGAGGGTTCATCCAGCTATAGTGATACTTGCATCAGCTGCGCTGGGCCTAGCTCTAGGCCTGTTTAAGGTTTGGTGATGTTAATGGGTAAGAGAGGGGTGTCCTCAGCGGTAAGGGAGCTAGTGCTTTCAATGCCCTCCGTCGTTAACTGCTTAGAGCACGGTATAGTGAACTTTAGCGCCCTAGCGAGAGTTATCGCTGCTGACATTAAAAAGGCTACCGGGATTAAGGGGGTGAGCGAAGGTGCTATCAAGATGAGCATCCTGAGAATTTCGAGAAAGCTTAGGGAGGCTCAGAGAGCTTATAAAGATAGAGTTCTTAGAGTAATAGCTGGCAGCGTGTTAAGGCTTGAAGCAGGTCTAGCTGTAGTAACTATCAGGAGGGAAGCCGTCTTCCTAAGACTTAACGAGCTGGTGCAGCTTCTTGAGGAGTCTAGGTTCTTCCAGTTAACCCAGGGGGTCAACACGTTCTCGGTGGTAATATCAGACGAGCACCTGAAGCGGCTGGTGAGCACTGTTAGGGAGCGTAACGTTGTAAGCTTAATTAAGAACCAGTCCGCGTTAATCATTATAAGCCCTAAGGACATACTCACAACCCCTGGGGTTGTTTCATACATAACAAAGCTACTATCCTGGAACGGTATAAACATAACGCAGGTGATATCATGCCACCTGGACACGATATTAATAGTTAGCCATAACGATGCCCTTAAAGCGTATAAGATACTCGATGAAGCGATAATTAATTCGAGAAGGCTACTAGGCGTAAAGAGTGCGTGATGTCTGGAACGCAAACCAGGCTATATGTGACATGTGCTACCTTATTGTTATATCCCCGTAGACTCCCTGTAGTAGGGTGCTAGTTTGAGGGTCGTTCTAGCCTACTCAGGAGGACTCGATACCTCAGTAATCCTAGCCCTGCTAAAAGAGAGGCTGAAGGCTGAGGTCATAACCGTGACGGTGGATGTCGGGCAGAAGGAGGATTTTGATGCTATCGCTGCTAAGGCTGAGAAGTTGGGGGCTGTTAAGCACTACATATTTAACGCTAAGGAGGAGTTCGCGAGGAATTACGTGTTTAAGGCAGTAAAGGCTAACGCCCTCTATGAAGGTAAG